>NZ_JAQOSR010000131.1:0-26823 GCF_046718885.1 Bradyrhizobium sp. UFLA01-814
ACGGTCCTCAATGCCATGATGCGAGACCGAAAGCCGTACCTGCAGACCAAACCAACATAACAGTTGCCGGCCTTCGCCGGGACGACGCGTGGAAGAATTGTGCACTCACTTCGGTGTCCGGGAGATCCAGTACGCCGCGGCCTCTCGATTCGAGCACAAGCGTCTCTGGAATACTGGGTCAGCCGCATGCGCGAGTGATGATACCGCGGTGTTCGACGTCTTGAATCGCGACCGATCCTCACCGTCGTCCCTGCGAAAGCAGGGACCCATAACCACAAATGGTCATTGTTGAACGACGCTGGAACAGCGAATCCCTTCCACAACACCCGCCGCGGAGTATGGGTCCCTGCTTTCGCAGGGACGACGGTTGTGGATGTGGCGCGATGCTTTTCCCTCTCCCCTTTGGCGGGGCGAGGGTCGCAAATCACACCTTCTGCTTGGCCGCTGCCTTCGCTAGATCCGGCGCATTCACGGCGGGGATCGCGACGCGGCCGGGGCCGGTTTGTTGAAGCGCGGCGGCGGCCTTGTCGTTCTGCATGATCTTGGCCATGACAGCCTGGCCGGCGCGTTCGAACACGGTGCGATTGTCGATCAGGAACTGGCGCGACTTACGCAGGCCGTCGATATAGCCGTTGATCTCGGGCACGACATAGCGCGCCACCATGTCCCAGCTGCGGCGGGTGTTTTCCGGATTGGCCCAGTCGTGCGCGAAGCCGATGATCGAGCCGACGCCGCCGGAGACATCGACCAGATTCTTGATCATCTTGATCAGATCATCCGGCGTGCCGATGGTGGACGCGGCGCCTTCGACGAAGGCGGTCTTGTCGACGGCCTCATCCGGCGAAGAGAACGCCGTCAGGCCCGGCCGCATCAGGGTGCCGACATTATATTCGTTGTGCCAGCGCATCAGCCCGGCGCCGGCCTCGCGCCGCGCCTGCTCGCGGGTTTCGGCGATGTGCCAGGACAGCAGCACGCGCCAGTTGGCGCGGCTCACGGTGGTGCCGGCCTTCTTGGCGGCGTCCTCGGCGAACTGCCATTGCTGCGGCAGCGCCATCAGGCCCTGGGTCGACATCGAGCCGAGCGAGATGATGCCGATGCCGTATTTGCCGGCGAGCGTCATGCCCGATGGCGAGATCTGCGAGGCCACCACGAACGGCATGTCCTCCTGCAGCGGCAGGATCTGCAACGCGGCGTCGTGCATCTCGAACCAGTCGGTCTTGGCGGTGACGCGCTCGCCGTTGAACAGGCGGCGGATCACCGCGATCGCCTCGTCCTGGCGGTCGCGCTGGGTCATCGGGTCGATGCCGAGCGTATGGGCGTCGGAGGCGAGCGCACCGGGGCCGGAGCCGAAGATGGCGCGGCCGCCGGTCATGTGGTCGAGCTGCACCATGCGCTGCGCGACGTTGAAGGGGTGGTGATAGGGCAGCGAGATCACGCCGGTGCCGAGCTTGATGCGCTTGGTGCGCTCGCCGGCGGCGGCCAGGAACATTTCCGGCGAGGCGATGGTCTCCCAACCCGAGGAGTGGTGCTCGCCGCACCAGAATTCGTCGTAACCGAGCGCGTCGAGCTGTTCGACGAAGTCGAGGTCGCGGCGGAATTGCAGCATCGGATGCTCGCCGATCGGGTGATGCGGGGCGAGGAAGGCTCCGAACTTGAGGCGCGCCATGGGTCGTTCTCTCCGGACTATTGTTATCGGGGGCTTTCCGCCAACCTACGGGGTGGCCCGGGGCAAGGCAATGCTCGGGGGTTGCGGCGGTCGCATGGTTGTTGCGCAAATCGGCGGCGATTGCCGCCCTCCGGAATGTTTCCCAGCGCGTCAACGCAAATTGGCAGCCGGGGCTCGAGCGTCCGTGATCCCGGGCTTACCTCGCAGGTAATCGAAGCGATGACCGGAATCTGCTGATGTCCGCCATAACGTCATTTCGGGCAGGACAGGACATGCACCAGATCGTTTCGGCGCGAGCGGACACATCCCGCCGCTGGTGGGTGCTGGCGATCGTGGTGTCAGCGCAATTCATGTTCGGGGTCGATGCCTTCATCGTCAACGTCGCGATCCCAACGATCGCGGCGGAGCTGCACGCGACGCCGGCGCAGATCGAGGCCGTGATCGCGATCTACCTGATCGCCTATGCCACGCTGGTGGTCACCGGCGGCCGCCTTGGCGACATCCATGGCACCAGGAACGTGTTCATCGCCGGCGTCGCCGGATTCTCGGTGACCTCGCTGTGGTGCGGTCTCGCGCAGTCCGGGCCCGAGCTCATCGTCGCGCGGCTCGCGCAGGGCGCAACCGCGGCGCTGATGGTGCCGCAGGTGCTGGCGACGCTGCATTTGTTGTTCTCAGGCGCCGCCCGCGCGCGGGCATTCGGCATCTACGGCATCGTGCTGGGGCTCGCGGGCGCCGCCGGCTTCATGCTCGGCGGCGTGCTGGTGACGCTCGACCTCGCCGGGCTCGGCTGGCGCGCGGTATTTTTCGTCAACGTGCCGTGCGGCGTCGTCATCATCGCCGCGGCGCTGAAGATCATGCCGACGGTGCCGCGCCGCGCCGGCACGCGGCTCGATATCCCGGGCGCGATCGTGCTGTTCGCGGGCCTGCTGTGCCTGATCGGTCCGCTGCTGTTCGGCCATGATCTTAACTGGACGGCATGGGTGTGGCTGGTGATGGCAATGGGCATCGCTGTGATCGCGGCCTTCGTGCGGCTCGAGCGGTCCGTCGCGCGCCGCGGCGGCATGCCGCTGATCGATCTGTCGCTGCTGTCGGATCGCGCCTTCATGCGCGGGCTGGTCGCGGTGTTTTTCTTCTTCTTCGCCAACCTGTCCTTCTACCTCATCATGACCATCTTTATGCAGAAGGGTTTGCAGATTCCGCCGCTGGAGGCCGGGCTGGTGTTCGTGCCGCTGGCGCTGACCTACGTGGTTGCCTCGCGTCACAGCGGCCTGCGCGCCAGGCATCGCGGCACGCTGGTGCTGATCGAGGGCTGTGCGCTGCAGATCGTCGGTCTCGCCGTGCTGGTCGCGACAATTGAGGCGGTCGCGACACCGTCGGCACTGATGCTCGCACTGGTGCTGATGATCTTCGGCTACGGCCAGGGGCTTGTCATGGCGCCATTGTCGAGCGCGGTGCTCGCGAGCGTGCAGCCCGCGAGCGCCGGTGCCGGCTCCGGCATGTACGGCACCACGACGCAGATCGGCAACGCGGCCGGCGTTGCCGCGATCGGCGCAGTCTTCTTCGCAATCGAGAGCACGATGTCAGCACGTCTGGCGCTGTTTGCGGCATGCGCATTGTTTGTGCTGTCGATCGCCATTTCAGCCGCATTTCTGTCATGGATGCGCCGCGCCACCACGTGAATCCGGCAGCACGTGGCGCGCATTCCTGAAAAGTTGGTGCTCAAACAAGGTGCTATGGCAACCATTTCGGCCGGTCCACAGCGCGATCACGCATTAACGCCGATTCTCACAATTCCGCAGGGAAAGACAGCACACGGCCTTTTCATTTTGCAGTGCAGCAATTATCTGATCGGGTGACACAGAAGACTAAATCACCTCAGGAGTTGCTGTTGTCCCTGATCAACAACGTCGAATTTCTGCGTCATCTGCCGAAGATGAACGCGTTCAGCGGCCTTGGCGCACTCACGCCGGCCGTGCCGACGCCGCTCGTCGAGACCACCGAATTCGGCGTCAACCCCGGCGATCTGAAGATGTATTCGTTCGTGCCCGCGCAGCTGGCGCGGTCGCCCGCGCTCGTCGTGGTCTTGCATGGCTGCGGTCAGACCGCCGCGTCGTACGATCTCGGTGCCGGCTGGTCGGCGCTTGCGGCGCATTACGGCTTCGCGCTGCTGATGCCGGAGCAGCAGGCTTCCAACAACGGCAACACCTGCTTCAACTGGTTCAACCCGCAGGACATCGGGCGCGGGCAGGGCGAGGCCGCGTCGATCAGGCAGATGATCGCGCATCTGGTCGGCACGCACGAGATCGACCCGCGCCGCATCTATGTGACGGGACTGTCCGCCGGCGGCGCGATGGCCTCGGTCATGCTCGCGGCCTATCCGGATGTGTTCGCGGCCGGCGCCATCATCGCCGGCCTGCCGTTCGGCGTCGCCACCGATCTGCGCGAAGCACTGCACGCGATGATGCATGGCAGCGCGCTGTCCGCGCCCGAGCTCGGCGGTCTCGTCCGCAACGCCTCGACGCATGGCGGCGCTTGGCCGAAGATCTCGGTGTGGCACGGCAGCGCCGACCGCACCGTGCACCCCGGCAATGCCGATGCGATCGTCCGGCAGTGGCTCGACGTGCACGGCCTGCCGCTGGCGGCGATGTCGAAGGCGGATGTCGACGGCCATCCGCGCGAGGTGTGGTGGAACACCGACGGCGAAACCCTGGTCGAGTCCTACACCATCGCCGACATGGCGCATGGCACGCCGCTCGGGCTTGCCGACAACGACGAGCGCTATGGCGTCGAGGGCGCGTTCCTGATCGAGGCCGGGATCTCCTCGTCCTATCACATCGCAAGCTTCTTCGGCCTGACCGACAAGGTACGTCAGCCGCATATTGCGCCAACCGGAATCCCGCGCGAGCGCGCCGACACGGTGTCGATGACGGTACCGGTGCCCGCGGCCGAGCCGGAGGTGGCATCCGGCCACAACAGCGACCGGCCGCGCAAGCGACGGAGCAAGGGTGTCGATGTCGGCGGCGCCATCACGCGGGCGCTCACCGCCGCGGGGCTGATGAAGTAGCTACATCTCGCCGGTCAGGAACGGATTCGTCATCCGCTCCTGGCCGATGCTCGATCCCGCGCCGTGGCCGCAGATGAAGCCGACATCGTCGCCGAGCGGCAGCAGCTTGTCCTTGATCGACTGGATCAGCGTCGGATGGCTGCCGCCGGGCAGATCGGTGCGCCCGACCGAGCCGGCGAACAACACGTCGCCGACATGGGCGAAGCGCAGCTCCTTGTTGAAGAACACCACGCTGCCCGGTGAATGGCCGGGGCAGTGCAGGATGTCGAAGGTGAGATCGCCGATCGAGACCTGATCGCCCTCGTCGAGCCAGCGGTCCGGTCCGAAATTGCGCACCCCGCTCATGCCGAAGCGTTCGCCGCTCGAGACGACATTGTCGAGCAGATATTTGTCGGCGATATGCGGGCCCTCGATCTTGACCTGCAGCGCGTCGCGCAGTTCGGCGGCGCCGCCGACATGGTCGATATGACCGTGGGTCAGCCAGATCTTCTCGACCGTCACGCCGGTCTGCTTGATCGCGGCCTGGATCTTCGCCACGTCGCCGCCGGGGTCGATCACCACGGCCTTCTTGGTGGGCTCGTGCCAGATGATGGTGCAGTTCTGCTCGAACAGCGTCACCGGCACGATGATCGCGCCGGCCTTCGGTTTGGTGTCGGTTGTCTCGTTCATGAGGGCACCATAGGCTTCCGGCAAACGCCGTCAACACGCACCGGAAATGCGGCTGCCCCGGCGTGTGATCCCAAAACGGACCGTGATAAGGTCATCTCCAGCAGAACAAGTTCGCGAGCAGGCCGGTACGCGGCTGCTCTCGATCATGATGCAAGTCCTCGCAGTCCGGAACTTCATGACCCAGGCTCCCAAATCACCGATCGGCGGACCCCGGACCACCGCGCGCGCCTTCTTCGTCGCGGACCGCATCAACACGTCCGGTCTCGAGCGCGGCGACGTGCTCGCCACGACGCCGCTGGCGTTTCGCGTCAATGACAATGGTGTGGCGATTCTGTTCCGCTACGGCGTCGTCGTCCTGATCGGCCTCAATGCGCTGGAGGAGGATGAATTCCTGCGCAGCCTGCAGTCGCGCATGACCGGCCTGTTTACGCGGCGCGAAGAGGAGATCGCAATCATCGAGCTCGCTGCCGAGAAGGAGGATCAGATTCCGCCGGGCGGCCCGATCTATCTGCAAGGCCTCTCGCCGGAGCGGCTGATCCTGGTCGGCGAGGCGTTGGCGAAAAGCGTGGTGCTGGCGCGGCACGAGCGCGAGGTCCGGGCCGTCTTCGACACGACCGAGCCGCTTGCACGTGAGCTCGCCAAGGGTGGCCGCGTCCATGGCGGCCGCGTGGCGATCCTCAAGCACATCGGCAACGCGCTGCTGGTGCGGCATCGCGTGGCCGGACCGGTCGAAGTGTCGGAGAAGCCCGATATCCTCTGGGACAAGCCGCAGCTCGAGCGACTCTACGCGAGGCTCGAGGACGAGTATGAATTGAAGGAGCGTGCGGAATCGCTGAACCGCAAGCTCGCGGTCGTCGCCGAGACCGCGCAGGTGCTGACCGACATCATCGACACCAGCCGCTCGCTGCGGCTGGAGCTGATCATCGTCTTCCTGATCCTGTTCGAGGTGCTGATCACCGTCTATCAGCTGGCGATCGCCCGGCATTGAACGGGCTACAGCGGCCGAATCCGGCCATCTTTCCGTCCCGAATTGTGCGTCATCCCTGAACCGATCGGCCGCGCCGGGCGCGGAGCGGCCTGGGCCGGGCTGCGGAGCTTGGGGGGACGGGATGGATCAGGACGACAGGGACTGGTGGCGACGCGGCATTTTCTATCAGGTCTATCCGCGATCGTTCGGAGATAGCGACGGTGACGGCGTCGGCGATCTCAAGGGGATCATCACGCGGCTGCCCTATCTGACGCGGCTTGGCGTCGACGCGGTGTGGCTGTCGCCGATCTTCCCGTCGCCGATGGCCGATTTCGGCTACGATATCTCCGATTACACCGGCATCGATCCGTTGTTCGGGACGATGGAGGATTTCGACGCGCTGGTCGCGGCCGCGCACGATTCCGGCCTCAAGCTGATCCTCGATCTGGTGCCGAACCACACATCCGACCAGCATCCCTGGTTCATCGAGGCGAAGAGCTCGCGCGACAACCCCAAACGCGACTGGTACATCTGGCGCGATCCGGCGCCGGACGGCGGCCCGCCCAACAACTGGCTGTCCGAGTTCGGCGGCAGCGCCTGGGCGTATGACGAGGCCTTAGGCCAATACTATTATCATGCCTTCCTCGCGCAGCAGCCCGATCTCAACTGGCGCAATCGCGAGGTCAGGGACGCGATCTACGACGTGATGCGCTTCTGGTTGCGCAAGGGCGTCGACGGTTTTCGCGTCGACGTGATCTGGCACCTGATCAAGGATGCCGAATTCCGCGATAACCCGACGAACCCGCATTATCGCGCGGACCGGCCGCCGCACGAGAAGCTGCTGACGCAATATTCGACCGATCAGCTCGAGGTGCACAGCGTCATCACCGAGATGCGCGGCGTCACCGAGGAATTCGACAACCGCGTGCTGATCGGCGAGATCTATCTGCCGCTGCACCGGCTGGTTGCCTATTACGGCAACGATCTGCGCGGCGCACAGATGCCGTTCAACTTCGCGCTGCTGTCGACCTTGTGGAGCGCGCGAGCGGTCGAGATGATCATCGCCGACTACGAAAAGGCGCTGCCGCCGGGTGCGTGGCCAAACTGGGTGCTCGGCAATCACGACCGGCCGCGGGTGGCAAGCCGAGTGGGGCCGGCGCAGGCGTCGGTCGCCGCGATGCTGCTGCTGACGCTGCGCGGCACGCCGACGCTCTATTACGGCGACGAGATCGGCATGCGCCAGGTTGCGATTGCACCGGATCAGGTGCGCGATCCCTTCGAGAAGAACGTGCCGGACATCGGCGTCGGCCGCGATGGCTGCCGGACGCCGATGCAATGGAGCGCCGAGCGCCATGCCGGCTTCTCTACGGCTTCGCCGTGGCTGCCGCTGGCGCAGGATTTTGCCAGCGACAATGTTGCAAGTCTCGAGGCGGAGCGGGCGTCGATCCTCAATCTCTACAAGGCGCTGATCGCGCTGCGGCGAAGGCTGCCGCAACTCGTCCATGGCAGCTATGAGCCGGTGGCGGCGCACGGTGATGTGCTGCTCTACCGGCGGCGCAGCACTGAGGGCGTCGCCGTGATCGCGCTAAACTTCGGCGCGGCCGCCGCGTCGGTCTCCTCAAGCGCGATCGGCTTCAGCAATGAGGTCCTGCTGTCGACCTTGATGGACCGGCAGGGCGAGAAGGTCGAAGGCGTGCTCGATCTGCGCGCCAATGAGGGCGTGATCCTCGGACCGCATCAGGACGATTGACGCCGTGTGCGGGGCTCATTGGTATCGATGTCGCTGCGCTTGAGCAGGTAGTCGAGCCCACCGACCCGATACCAGCGATAGCCGTAGGCCTCGATCAGAAGCTTGTGACGACCGGCATCGTCGGCGCGGCTGTGGTCCTCGGTCAGGAGATTAACGAGGAGATTGCCGGCGTCGTCGGGCAGCCCGACGTTGAAAGATATCTCGAGCGGCTTTTCCGCGAAATTGTGCACGAACAGCACCGAGTTGTTACGCCAGTCGTACCGGATGATCAGGATGGCGGGATTTCGGGTTGCGATGACCTTGAAATCTCCCCAGCCGACCTCGGGGACTTCCTTGCGCATGCGGACGATGCGCTCGGTCCAGTTCAGCATCGAATTGGGGTCGCGCCGTTGCTTGGCCGCGTTGACGTGCTCATAGCCATACGGTCCATTGTCGATGATGGGCACACATGGCCGATCGCTTTCGGTGAAGCCGGCGTGCGGCTCGGTCGACCATTGCATCGGCGTGCGCGCGCAACCGCGCTCGGGCAGGTCGAGATTGTCACCCATGCCGAGCTCATCGCCGTAGCGGATCACGGGCGTGCCGGGAAGCGTGCACATCACGCTGTAAGCGAGCTCGATGCGTCGGCGGTCGCCGCCCAGCATGGGCGCAAGCCGTCGCCGGATGCCGCGGTCGTAGAGCTGCATGCTCTTGTCGGCACCGAATGCCTCGAACACGGTCTCGCGCTGCGGCTTGGTGAGGCGGCCGAGGTCGAGTTCATCATGATTGCGCAGGAACAAGCCCCATTGTGCGGTCGCGGGCCGTGGCTTGGTCGCCGTGAGGGCCTTCGCCAACGGCTTCGTATCCGCCGACGCCAGCGCGTAGAACAGATGCTGATTGACGTGGAAGTTGAACATCATGTGCATTCGGTCGCCGTCACGCCCGAAATATTCCATGTCCGTCTCGGGCAATACGTTGGCTTCGGCGAGAATGATCGCGTTGCCCTGGCGCCATTGCAGGAATTCCCGAAACGATCGCAGCATGTCGTATTGCTCGACCGGCTTGCGCCTCGAGGCGCTTTTGGTCGCGATCACGAACGGCACGGCGTCCATGCGGAAGCCCGAGACGCCGAGCTGGATCCAGAACCCCATGATCTTGAGGATCTCGGCCTGCACATGCGGGTTCGATGTGTTGAGGTCCGGCTGGAAATCGTAGAAGCGATGAAAGTACCAGGCACCGGCTCGCTTGTCGCGCGTCCAGGTCGATTTCTGAACGCCGGGAAATACCATGCCGGTATTGGCATTGGCGGGCTTCTTGTCCGACCAGACATACCAGTCGCGGTACGGCGAGTCCTTCGAGCTGCGCGCTGATCGAAACCAGGCGTGCTGATCCGAGGTGTGATTGACGACGAGGTCGATGATGACGCGGATGCCGCGCTGCTGGCAGCCATGGGTGAATTCAACGAAATCGCCCAGCGTGCCGTAGCGCGGCTCGACGTCGTAATAATCCGAGATGTCGTAGCCGTCGTCCCTGTTGGGCGAAGGCTGAAACGGCATCAGCCAGATCGCGGTGATGCCGAGCCCGTGCAAATAGTCCAGGCGCCGCAGCAGGCCGCTGAAATCGCCGATGCCATCGCCGTTGGCATCCATGTAGGTGCCAACCGACAGGCAGTAGATCACTCCGTTCTTGTACCAGAGGTCGTCGATCACCAGGTAAAATCCTCTCCGGTCCACCCGTGGCGGCGGCCGGGAGGATAAGCGGTGAGGCGGCGACGGGTTCCTGCGGAGCGCCGTCCCGCAAGGAGCCGGACGACGCTCCGCGTCGAGCGGCTACCGCTTGATCTGCGCCTTCAGCGTGTCTTCGACGACGCGATCGAACGACGACGCCTTCGGCGCGCTCTTGCGGTGCTCGGCGACGTATTTGTCGCGCTTGGCGACCAGCGCAGCGAGCTTCTCGTTCAGCGCCTTGCGCTGGGTGATCTGCTTGTCGATCTCGGCGCTGCGTGCTTCCGGCTTCATGGCGCGGAGATTGTCTGGCAGATCCTCGTCCCTGACTTTGCCACATCGTTGCGGCCGGCCGCGACGTCGGCGACCAGGTCACCGTCGCCGGTGACCGCCTCCGATGAAGCTTGCCATCTCGGACGCACGGGCCGGCGAAGCCGCGGCGACGCTCGCCAGCTGCTGGGTCTTGGATTCCGTTCGCTCCTGCAGTGCGCGCGGACCGTAGGGGATCACGGTGCCGTTGATCTGGCGCTGCAGGATGATGATGTCCTCGTCGAACGGCGTCTCGATGGTGACGATCTGGCCGCGTCCCTCGGAACCAGGTTCCGTCGGCTTCGCGGTGCCTTGAGGCTGGAATCAAGGCGCCTTCCTCGCGAATCTGCGGCCGATTCCGGCGCTGCCGCGCTCTATCGGTTGGAGCATGATCTTCGCCGAAAACCGGCTTTTACTTTTCCGGATCATGCTCTCGCGGAATCGGCTAATCTTCGCGCAATGGACTCATCCGCCCGCCAGATCGCGCTTGTGCCCGCGCCCGACCGACGCCAGTCGGAGACTGCGCTTGCGATCGCGCGCGGCACGGCGAGGCTTCTGAGATCGCTGGGATTTTCGTGCATCAGCGAATTGCCGCTGCCGTCCGGCCGAAGAGCCGATCTGGTCGCGCTGAACGAGCGCGGCGAGATCTGGATCGTCGAGATCAAGTCATCGGTCGAGGATCTGCGCGCCGACCAGAAATGGCAGGACTACCGGATGCATTGCGACCGGCTGTTCTTCGCCTTCACGCAGGATCTGCCGTGCGAGATCTTTCCCGTCGACACCGGTTTGATCATCGCCGACGCCTATGGCGCGCATCTGCATTGCGAGGCGCCGGAGCATCGCCTGCCGGCGGCAACCCGCAAGGCGATGACGGTGCGTTTTGCCATGGCGGCGGCGCAGCGGATCAACCGCCTGGTCGATCCGCAGGGGCACGAGTTTTAGGACAGGTGCGGTTGTGATCCGTCATCCTGAGGAGCCGCGAAGCGGCGTCTCGAAGGATGCACGGCCCGGCTGATGGCCGTCGATCCTTCGAGGCTCGCTCCGCTCGCGCCTTGGGATGACGGTGTGAAATCAAGTAGCCCGGATGGAGCGCAGCGCAATCCGGGTGAGTCTTGCCGCGGACTGCGCTGCCCCGGATTTCGCTTGCGCTCCATCCGGGCTACGGGAGATCGAACGGAAATGGCCGGGACTGAGCCCGGCCATCGCAAACCAATATGAATCCTGCTTAGCGCGGTGCGCGCTTGGCGAGGATGCGCTGCAAGGTGCGGCGGTGCATGTTGAGACGGCGCGCGGTCTCCGAGACGTTGCGGTTGCACATCTCGTAGATGCGCTGGATGTGCTCCCAGCGCACGCGGTCCGCCGACATCGGATTGGCCGGCAGCTCGGACTTCTCGGTGCCAGTCGCGAGCAGCGCGGCGACGACGTCATCGGCGTCGGCGGGCTTCGAGAGATAATCGACGGCGCCCATCTTCACCGCGGTGACGGCGGTGGCGATGTTGCCGTAGCCGGTCAGCACGATCGCGCGCGCCTCGGGGCGCTTACGCTTCAACGCCGAAACGACGTCGAGGCCATTGCCGTCGCCGAGCCGGAGGTCGACGACCGCGAAAGCGGGCGCAGCGCGGCCGATCTCGGCGAGACCATCAGACACCGTGTCGCATGACTTCACTGCGAAGCCGCGCGTCTCCATCGCGCGCGACAGGCGTTCCAGGAACGGCTTGTCGTCCTCAACAATGAGGAGCGAGCGGTCAGCATGGTCATTCAATTCAGTGATGGCGTTCACGGTCCATTTTTCCCTGTGGCAGACACCAGCAATATGGGGTCCTACCGTGGCGCTGCCAAGGCAGCCGAAAGTCGCGTGCTCGTCTGGAAAGAGCAATGCATCCGTAATGCCAGAGTTGCGATTAAGAATCGTTCTTAGGATTCGGTTTCGTCGCCCGGCGCGGCTTCCTCAAAGCTCTCTCGCGGCCAGACGATCTGCACCACGGCGCCGTGATCGGGGAAGGTGCGATTGGTAAACGACACCTTGGCGCCGGTGCGTTCCAGCAGCGTCCTTGCGATGAAAACGCCCAGACCGAGGCCCCCACGTGGGTTTTGGGCCTCATCCGCACCCCGGCGGCGTGACAGATACGGCTCGCCGATCCGCTTCAGCATGTCGGGCGCGATGCCTGGACCGTCGTCGGAGACGACGACCTCAACGGTCTCGGCGTTCCACCACGCGTTCACCTCGACGGTCTGGTGCGCGAAATCGACCGCATTTTCGAGAATGTTTCCGACGCCATAGAGGATCGCCGGATTGCGCGCGGCGACCGGTTCAGGGGTTGCTGCGACAGCAAGCCGCACCTTGATGTTGATGCCGAAATCGCGATGCGGCGCCACCGCCTCCTCGATCAAGGTCGACAGCTTCATGGTGTCGAATGGCGCACCGCTCGATGACAATTGCGCGATCTTGCTCAGGATGTCGCGGCAGCGCTGCGCCTGCTCGCGCAGGGTCTTCAGGTCGCCGGCGATCGCAGGGTCATGCACCGTCTTCTCGAGCTCGCGCGAGATCAGGAAGATCGTCGACAGCGGCGTGCCGAGCTCGTGCGCGGCGGCGGCGGCGAGGCCGTCGAGCTGGGTCAGGTGCTGTTCGCGTGTCAGTACCAGCTCGGTCGCGGCGAGCGCATCGGAGAGCTGGCGTGCTTCCTCGGTCACCTGGAATGCGTAAAGACTGGTGACACCGATCGCGAGCAGGATCGAAAGCCAGACACCGATCAGATAGATCGGCGGCAGCACCAAGGGATCGTCGGCATCCCAGGGCAGCGGTAGATGGTAGAAGAACAGCGCCGAGGCGCAGGCGACCGCAAGGCAGCCGAGCGCGATCGTCAGCCGGATCGGCAGCACGGTGGCCGAGATCAGGACCGGTGCCAGGAACAGGAACGAGAACGGGTTCTGCAATCCGCCGGTGAAGTACAAGAGCCCGCCGAGCTCGACGATGTTGAACGCGAGCAGCGCGGCGGCATAGGCCGGCTCCAGCCGCTGCATCGGGTTGAAGGCGATCTGCAGCGCCAGATTGAGCAGCGCCGAGAACGTCACGATGGTGACGCATGGGACGATCGGAACGTCGAATTCCAGTCCCTGCGCCACGATGAAGATGGCGACGAGCTGGCCGAGCGCGGCGAGCCAGCGCAGCCGCAGGATCGTATCCAGGCGGACGTAACGGCGGGGTTGGCGGAAATCGGAGGCGACATCGGTCATTCCTGGACCTTAGCTGTGCCGTGGGCGGCGCACAAATTCGCGACTTGGCGCAACGATGCAGGGCAAGCCTTTAATTACAGCCAAGCCTTTAATTACCGCCGAGCCTTGCGCTTATTGTCGCAATGGCTCAATGACGGCCATATGCAACAGATCGGGACAGGTCAGGCGCAAACGCCGGCGGTCGATCAGGGCGGATCGGCCGCGATCGACGTCGCGCATCTGGTCAAGGTCTACAAGACCACCCGCGCGGTCGACGATATTTCGTTCCGCATCGCGCGCGGCAGCATCACCGGCCTGCTCGGCGGCAACGGCGCCGGCAAGACCACGACGATTGCGATGATCATGGGCCTGGTGCTGCCGACCTCGGGCAGCGTCGAGGTGCTGGGTGCACGAATCCCCGAGCAGCGCTACGATGTGCTCGGCCGGATGAATTTCGAAAGCCCTTATGTCGACATGCCGATGCGGCTCACGGTGCGGCAGAACCTGACCATTTTCGGCCGCCTCTATGCCGTGCAGCATTTGCGCGAGCGGATCGACCAGCTCGCCGACGATCTCGATCTCAAGGAATTCCTCGATCGCTCCAACGGCAAGCTCTCCGCCGGGCAGAAGACTCGCGTCGCGCTGGCGAAGGCGCTGATCAACGAGCCCGATCTCTTGCTGCTCGACGAGCCGACCGCATCGCTTGACCCGGATACCGCCGACTGGGTGCGGCAGCATCTCGAGACCTATCGCAAGACCCATAACGCGACCATCCTGCTGGCGTCACACAACATGCTGGAGGTCGAGCGCCTCTGCGACCGCGTCATCATCATGAAGCGCGGCAAGATCGAGGATGACGACAGCCCCGAGCGGATCATGGCGCGCTACAACCGCGACACGCTGGAGGAGGTGTTTCTCGACGTGGCGCGTGGCCGGGTGCGGGAGGGGGCACCATGAGCGAACTCGTCAGCCAGCACCAGCACACCATTTCACTGCAACGCATCAACGCGATGGTGCTGCGCTATTGGTATCTCTTGATGTCGTCATGGCCGCGGCTGCTGGAGCTGGTGTACTGGCCGGCATTGCAGATCATCACCTGGGGCTTCCTGCAGAATTACATCTCGCAGGCGTCCGGCTTCTTCGCCAAGGCGGGCGGCACGCTGATCGGCGCTGTGATCCTGTGGGACATCCTGTTCCGAGGGCAGCTCGGCTTCTCGATCTCGTTCCTGGAGGAGATGTGGGCGCGCAATCTCGGCAACCTGATGATGAGCCCGCTCAAGCCGATCGAATTCCTGCTCTCGCTGATGATCATGAGCCTGATCCGGCTCGCCATCGGCGTGATCCCGATGACGCTGCTGGCGCTGTTCTTTTTTAGCTTCAACTTCTACGCCATCGGGCTGCCGCTGATCGCGTTCTTCTGCAATCTGATCTTCACGAGCTGGTCGGTCGGCGTGTTCGCCTCGGGCCTCGTGCTGCGCAACGGGTTAGGGGCGGAAAGCATCGTCTGGACGCTGATGTTCGCGGTGATGCCGCTCGCCTGCATCTATTATCCGGTCGAGGTGCTGCCGGCCTGGCTGCAAGCCGTCGCCTGGACGCTGCCGCCGACCTATGTGTTCGAAGGCATGCGCTCGCTGTTGATCGATCACGTCTTCCGCGCCGACCTGATGGCGTGGGCGCTGGCCATCAACGCCATCCTGTTCGCTGCCTCTTTTGCGATCTTCCTTGCCCTTTTGCAGAGCGCCAAGCGCAACGGCTCGCTGCTCGCCGGTGGTGAATAAATGTCACTTTCTCGTGGATTCTCGGTGTATTAGCCCGATATCGACCCCAGATTCGGCTCGCGGCGCATTGACGCATTGTTACGCATTGGTCAGTATGCTGCGGCGCAAAACAGGGGTCTGAAAATACTATGCCCATCGGTGAATTTGGCGGTGCCCCGCCACTAGCGGCGGAAGGCAGCCCGGCACTCACGACGCCGTTGTACTGGATGTACGAGATGGCGCATGCGTCGCTCAACCCGGTGCGCGCGGTGACCGACGCCACCAAGATCCTGTTTCAGAATCCGCTCAATCCGTGGACCCACACCGAGTTCGGCAAGTCGATCGCCGCCGGCTGCGAGCTGTTCGAGCGCACCACGCGCCGCTACGGCAAACCCGAATGGAACCTGCCGACGACCGAGGTCAACGGCATCCGTACCCCGGTGGAGGTCCGTTCGATCTGGGAAAAGCCGTTCTGCCGCCTGCTGCATTTCGATCGCAAGCTGACGCGGCCGTTGCGCTCGCCGCAGCCGCGCGTGCTGATCGTGGCGCCGATGTCGGGCCACTATGCGACGCTGTTGCGTGGCACGGTCGAGGCGTTCCTGCCGACCCATGAGGTCTACATCACCGACTGGGCCGATGCGCGCATGGTGCCGCTCGCGGCCGGCCGGTTCGATCTCGAGGACTATGTCGACTACCTGATCGAGATGCTGCACGCGCTCGGCGGCAACATGCACGTCATCGCGGTGTGCCAGCCTTCGGTGCCTGTCGTGGCAGCTGTTTCGGTGATGGAAGCCAATAACGACCCGTTCGTGCCGCTGTCGATGACGCTGATGGGCGGGCCGATCGACACCAGGCGCAATCCGACCGCGGTCAACAACCTCGCGGAAGAGCGCGGCATCGAGTGGTTCCGCAACAATGTCATCACCAAGGTGCCGTTCCCGCATCCGGGCGTGATGCGTGACGTCTATCCGGGCTTCCTGCAGCTCAACGGCTTCATCAGCATGAACCTCGACCGGCACATGGACGCGCACAAGGCGCTGTTCGCCAATCTGGTCAAGGGTGACGGCGATCTCGTCGACAAGCACCGCGAATTCTATGACGAATATCTCGCGGTGATGGACCTCACCGCCGAGTATTACCTGCAGACCGTCGACCTCGTCTTCGTCAAGCACGCGCTGCCGAAGGGCGAGATGACCCATCGCGGCAAGCCGGTCGATCCGTCGAAGATCCGCCGCGTCGCGCTGATGACGGTCGAAGGCGAGAAGGACGACATCTCCGGCCTCGGTCAAACCGAGGCGACGCACGCGCTCTGCACCGCGATTCCGAACCATCGCCGCGTGCATTACGTGCAGAAGGGCGTCGGGCACTATGGCGTGTTCAACGGCTCGCGTTTCCGCTCCGAAATCGTGCCGCGAATCTCCGATTTCATGGTTTCGGCGGCCAATACGCGGCTTTCCCTGGTCGCCGCGGCCGAATAGGTATCACCCCGGCCGCGATTGTTGCAGTCGCGCAAGTCACTGATTTAACTAAAAGAATCTCAAATCGGCCAAGGCTCAAGTGATGAATTTATTTTCATTTCTTAGGCCTTTTTCGTAACCTTAATTCATCGAAAAAATTCCGGTTCCGACCCCTGCCGGTAGAGGTCAATTAACGGCCAGCCCCTGTATATTGGGCAAATGATTTGTTTTTGCGCCGAGCGCTTTCCCTGGCGGCGGATATGGCAAAGTTCGGGCGAACTCCTGCTCCCCGGACTCTCAGAAATGGCTACTCGCGCGCTCCTCTATCGGCGGCCTGCCGAACCCGCGACCGTATTGGTCAGACACGGCTCCCAGTTCTTCACCGTCAGGTTGCGCCGGCACAGGCGCGCGCGCCGCTACACGCTCAGGATACATCCGACCGATCGCGAGGCGATCCTGACGATGCCGCCGCGCGGCACGATTCCCGAAGCCAAGGAGTTCGCGAATCTCCATGGCGGCTGGATCGCCGCTCGTCTTGGCCGCTTGCCGAAGGCGGCGCCGTTCCAGCCCGGCACCGTGGTGCCGTTGCGCGGCGTGCCGCATCGGCTGGTGCACCGCTCGGGCGAGCGCGGCACGGTATGGACCGAGACGCGCGACAGCGGCGAGAAGATCATCTGCGTCGCCGGCGGCGTCGAGCACATGGATCGCCGCGTGCACGACTTCCTCAAGCGCGAGGCGCGCAAGGATCTGCAGAAGTCGGCACAGCTTCACGCCGCGGAACTCGGTGTGCGGGTACGCCGGATCTCGATCCGCGATCAGTCGAGCCGCTGGGGCTCGTGCACCTCGGCGGGTTCGCTGTCGTTCTCATGGCGGCTGATCCTGGCGCCGCCCTTCGTGCTCGATTACCTCGCCGCGCATGAGGTCGCCCATCTCGTCGAGATGAACCACTCGGCGCGGTTCTGGCGGGTGGTCGACAAGGTCTGCGCCTCGGTGACGCGCGCCAAGAACTGGCTCGATACCTACGGCAACGACCTGCACCGCTACGGGATTCAGGAATAGGGGAACTCTTAGCCCCGAACGTTGCTGTCGTCGCCCGCGAAAGCGGGCGATCCAGTATTCCAGAGACAGTTGTATTTCGGCGGATGAACCGCGGCGTACTGGATCCCCGTGCGTAGCCCGGATGGAGCGAAGCGCAATCCGGGGCGGCTCTCAACACGGCGCGACCTGTCCCCGGATTTCGCTCCGCTTCATCCGGGCTACGAAGCTACGCGGTTCGTCCGCCCGGCGCCTTACCGAAACAACCGATCCGCCAGCCAGCCGTCCAGTCCGGCCGCAGCCTCGGGCCGCGCGTTCGGGTTGGGTGGTGCCGAGGCGCGGGCCGGGGTCGGCGGGGGCGCGCGATAATAGCCGCCACCGGATGGTGCCGGCACTGGCGGCTGCGGTGCCTGCATCGGCGGCTGAATCTGCATCGGTCCCGCCGGCGCAGACGGCGCGGTGACCTGCGACGAGATCTGCATCAGGTTCGCCGGCCCCCAACTGCCTTGCGAGTTCGGGATCGCCGCGACCGGCACGCCCTGATGCGCCGCCTTCATGAAGCGGGTCCACACTTCGACCGGCAAGCCGCCGCCGGTCGCCTTCTTGGTCGGTGAATTGTCGTCATTGCCGAGCCAGACGCCGGTGACGAGCTTGGCGGTGTAGCCGATGAACCAGGCGTCGCGATAATCCTGGCTGGTGCCGGTCTTGCCGGCGGCGGTCCAGCCCGGGATCTCCGCCTTGCGCGCGGTGCCCGAGATCAGCGTCTCGCGCATCATGCTGTTCATCATCGAATCATAGCGCGGCTCGATCACCTGGTTGGGCGGATCGGTCGGACGGTCATAGAGCAGCTTGCCCGAACTGGTCTTGATTTTGGTCACCACATGCGGCGACACCACGTAGCCGCCATTGGCGAACGGCGCATAGGCGCCGACCAGCTCGATCACGGAGACTTCGGAGGTGCCGAGCGCAATCGAGACGTTGGACTCAAGCTTGGAGGAGATGCCGAGCCGGTGCGCGGTACGCACCACATTCTTGGCACCGACCTCGACGCCGAGCCGCACCGCGACCGTGTTCAGCGACATCGCCAGCGCCTGGGTCAATGTCACCGAGCCGAAATATTCGTGGGTGTAGTTCTCTGGCTTCCAGCCCTTGATGTCGAGCGGCGCGTCGGTGCGGATGGTGTCCGGCGTCAGCCCTGCTTCGACCGCGGTGAGATAGACGAACGGCTTGAACGCCGAGCCAGGCTGCCGCTTCGCGGTGACTGCGCGATTGTACTGGCTCTCGGAGTAGTTCCGGCCGCCGACCATGGCGCGCACCGCGCCGTCCGGCGTCATCGCCACCAGCGCGCCCTGGCTGACATTGAACTTCACGCTCTTGGCGGCGAGCTCATCGATGATGGCGGCTTCGGCGACGTTCTGCAGCTTCGGATCGATCGTGGTCTGCACCACGATGTCCTGGTCGATCTGGCCGACCAGATCGTCGAGCACTTCGCCGATCCAGTCGGCGACATAGTTCACGGTGCCGGCGCCGGCCGGCTTCACCGCAATCGAGGGCTGGCCGATCGAGGCCTTGGCCTGCGCCTCGGTGATGAACTTGGCGTCGGCCATCGCCGCGAGCACGACCTGCGCGCGCTGCTCCGCGCCTTCCGGGTTGCGGTTTGGCGCGAGCCGCGACGGCGACTTGACGAGACCGGCCAGCATCGCGGCTTCCGGCAGCGTGACGTTCTTCGCCGACTTGCCGAAATAGCGCTGCGCTGCGGCCTCGACGCCATAGGCGCCGGACCCGAAATAGACCCGGTTGAGATAAAGCTCGAGGATCTCGTTCTTGGAATGCTTGCGCTCCAGCCAGAGCGCGAGCTCGGCTTCCTGCAGCTTGCGCTGCATGGTGCGCTCCTGGGTCAGGAACAGGTTCTTGGCGAGCTGCTGGGTCAGCGTCGAGCCGCCCTGCGAGACGCCGCGATGCAGGATGTTGGTCACCGCCGCGCGCAGGATGCCGACCGGGTCGACGCCGTAATGCGAATAGAAGCGGCGGTCCTCGATCGCGATGAAGGCCTTCGGCAGATAGGGCGGCAGATCCTTCAACGCGATGTTGGCGCCCGCCATCTCGCCGCGTTGCGCCAGCACGCTGCCGTCGATACCGACGATCTGGATCGTCGGCGGACGCTTGGGAATCTCCAGCGACTGGATCGGCGGCAGATGCGCGCCGACCCACACCACGACACCGATCACGGCAATGCCGGCCCACAGGCCGAGCACCGCAGTCCAATAGAACAGGCGGCCGATACTGAGGCCGCGCGACTTGCTGCGCCGCTTGCTGCTGCTGCGTGACGGGCGCGGTTTCTCGCTACCGGAATCGCTGCTCTTGTCGCTGCTCTTGGGTTTGGATTTGGCGGGCTTGTCGTCGTCGTCGCCGCCGGGAATGCGATCGGATGGCGACAGTCTGAGGTCGGCAAGCGCGGCCGGAAGCCCGAACAGCGGCTCCTTGCGCGCACCGCCTTTTTTACGTCCCCACGCCATCCGCAACGCTCACACCCTGACAGGGACGCACGCTAGCGTTCCCGGTTTAAGGGGCGGTTACGCAAAGCTTAACGGGGGATTAGGAGGTGAGGCAGCGCGTTGCTATATGACGCTGGAACAAAGAAAACAGGGAGCACCGCATGGGCCATATCGATCCGACCAAGGACGTCTTCGCGCAATTCCGGGACAACAACCGGCCGGGCCCGATCCACATGCTCAACCTGGTGCGCTTGCGCGAATGGGCAGCCTATCCCGACGGCCGCAAGGCCACCGGCGCGGAGGCTTATGCGGCCTACGGCCGCGAGAGCGGGCCGGTGTTCGAACGGCTCGGCGGCCGCATCGTCTGGCAAGGCCGCTTCGAGCTGATGCTGATCGGCCCGCAGGAGGAGCGCTGGGATCACTGCTTCATCGCGGAATATCCAAGCGTCGCAGCCTTCGTCGAGATGATCCGCGATCCCGTCTATCGCGAGGCCGTGAAACACCGCCAGGCGGGCGTGGAGGATTCGCGCCTGATCCGGCATGCGGTGCTGCCGGTCGGCAAGAATTTCGGCGAGATACCGGAGTAGGCGTCCAAGCAACGAGCGTTCACTATGACCGTCACCCTGAGGAGCGCGTAGCGCGTCTCGAAGGGTGCACGGCCCCGCTGGTGGCCGTCGACACTTCGAGACGCCCCTTCGCGGCTCCTCAGGGTGACGGGGATAGATGGCGGCGCTCATCGCAAAAACAAATCGGCGGCCCGGAGGCCGCCGATCGCATTCAAGCCTGCGCGAACACTAACCCGCCGGGCCGGCGTCCTCGAGGATGGGGCCGAACAGCTCCCAGCGCTCGCCGTTGAAGCGCATCATCTGCAGCTGCTTGTTGACGCGATAGTCGTTCGGCGCGGTGTTGCCCTTGATGCCGGGCAGCGCCATGTCGAGCTCGACATTCTTCAGGTTGGTCGCCTGCTTCAGCACGTTGTCGCGTGTCAGGTCGTCGCCGCACTGCTTCAGCACATGCACCATCAGCTGGGCGGTCGAGTAGCCATAGGTGTTGAAGTTCGAGTTCTTGTCGCCGTCCGGATAGTACTTTGCCATGAAGTCGAAATAGCGCTTCATGCCCGGATCGTCCTTCCACTGCGGATCGGCCGGATCCTTGCCGTAATTGGTGCTGATCAGGCCCTTGGAGGCTTCCAGGCCCGCCGGCTGCAGCACGGCGCCGACCGAGGTCGCGTTGATGTCGACGATGTGGATCGGGTGCCAGCCGAGTTCGGCGATCTTCTTGATCGCCTGCGCCGCCTGCTTCGGCGTCGAGGCCGAGAAGAACAGGTCGGCGCCGGCATCCTTGATCTTGATCACCTGGGAATCGATGGTCGGGTCGGAGACCTCGTAGGAGGCTTCGGCCACGATCATCTTGGCGGCCTTGTCGCCGAGGCCGGCCTTGATGCCGTTCAGATAATCCTTGCCGAGGTCGTCGTTCTGATAGAGCACGCCGATCTTGGCGTTGGGATGTTCCTTCAGGATGTACTGGCCGTAGATGCGGCCTTCGACGAAGTAGTTCGGGTTGAAGCCGAGCGTCCAGGGGAAGTTCTTCGGGTCGGTGAACTTCGAGGCGCCGGTGGCGGCAAACAGCTGCGGCACCTTCTTGCCGTTGAGATATTTCTGCACGGCGGCGTTCGACGGCGTGCCGACGATCTGGAAGGTCAAGAGCACCTCGTCGCTCTCGACGAGCTTGCGCACCTGCTCGACGGCCTTGGGCGGCGAATAGGCGTCGTCATACTGGATCAGGTTGATCTTGCGGCCGTTGATGCCGCCCTGATCGTTGATCATCTTGAAATAGGCCGCCTGGGTCTTGCCGATCGAGGCATAGGCGGAGGCCGGTCCGGAGAAGGGGACGGTCTGGCCGATCTTGATCTCGGTGTCGCTTGCGCCGGGATCGTATTTCTTCTGCGCAAAGGCCGGACTTGCGGACAGCGCAATCGCGAGCGCCGTTCCCGTGACCAGGTGGAAAATCCCGTTCCTCATGATGCTGTTTCCCTCACGTGACTGATGGTTGGCCGATGATCTTGTCCGCGGGTTCAAGGTCCCGCGGTCGCCATCGCTGGGCCGGGATACTGGAGGAACCGTTATTGCAACGCAAGACGAGCGCTGCCGAAAGGGTGAGCGATTTCAGTCAACCAAAGTAGGGGGCGGTGCGAAAAGAAGGGTGGAGCGGCGCGAAGGTTGGGGCCCGCTTTACCTCGCCCCGCCTGCGGGGAGAGGTCGCATCGCATCGAAGATGCGATGCGGGTGAGGGGGAGTCTCCGCGGGCGCAGCTAATGCAGCGGTGTGCGGAAGCAGCCCCTCACCCCGACCCTCTCCCCGTAAGAACGGGGAGAGGGAGTAGAGTCTCGTCCCGACCGCGGCTAGCCCGCCGGTCCGGTGTCCTCGATGATCGGGCCGAACAGCTCCCAGCGCTCGCCGTTGAACTTCATCATCTGCATCTGCTTGTTGATGCGGTAGTCGTTCGGGCCCGTCGTGATCGACATGCCCGGCAGCGCGAGGCTCGGCACGAACTTCCTCAGGCTGGTCACCTGCTTCATCAGGTTCTCGCGGGTGAGGTCGTCGCCGCATTGCTTGAGCACCTGGATCAGGAGCTCGGCCGTCGAGTAGCCGTAGGTGTTGACGGTGTTGAGCTTGTCGCCTTCCGGATAATACTTGTCCATGAAGGCGAAATAGGCCTTCACGCCGGGATCGTCCTTCCATTGCGGGTCGGCGGGATCCTTGCCGTAATTGGTCGAGATGATACCCTTGGAGATGTCGAGACCGGCCGGCTTCAGCGTCGCCGACACCGGGCTCGCGTTGATGTCGAGGATGTGCACCGGGTTCCAGTTGAGATCGGCGATCTTGCGGATCGCCTGCGCGGCGAATTTCGGTGTCGAGGCGTCATACACCAAATCGACCCCGGCGGCCTTCAGCTTCACGATCTGGGAATCGACTGTCGGGTCGGTCAGCTCGTAGGACACCTCGGTGACGATCATGCTCGCGGCCTTGTCGCCGAGCCTGCTCTTCAGGCCGGTGATGTAGTCGCGGCCGAGATCGTCGTTCTGGTAGAAGATGCCGATCTTGGCGTTCGGGTGATTGGCCAGGATGTATTTGGCATAGATGCGTCCCTCCGACTGGTAGTTCGGGTTGAACGCGATCGTCCACGGCGCATTCTGCGGATCGGAGAAGCGCGACGCGCCGGTGGAGGCGAGCAGCTGCGGTACCTTCCTGGCATTCAGGTATTTCTGCACGGCGGCATTCGACGGCGTGCCGATGATCTGGAACGTGAACAGCACCTCGTCGCCCTCGACGAGCTTGCGCACCTGCTCGACCGCCTTCGGCGGCGAATAGGCATCGTCATACTGGATCAGGTTGAGCTTGCGGCCGTTGATGCCGCCCTGCTCGTTGATCATCTTGATATAGGCGGCCTGGGTCTTGCCGATGCCGGCATAGGCGGATGCAGGGCCTGAGAACGGCACGGTTTGGCCGATCTTGATCTCGGTGTCGGTCGCGCCGACGTCGTATTTCTTCTGCGCGGTGGCCGATGTAACCGACAACGCGATCGCAAGCGCCGTCGCAGCGAGCAATTGCACGCTTCTCATGTCCGTGACCTCCCATGTTGCCGGTGATCTTGTCCGCAAGCGACGGCCGGCGGATGTCACCGTTGTCAGGGATGATGGAGGAACGTCGGGGGCATTGCAAGGCGATGCACCCTGAGCGCGACGTCGCGTTTGAGCATGATCCAAAAGTGTGAAGCGGCTTTCCCGAGCGGATCATGCTCAGGAAAAACAAAAGCGCGCCCGCGCTTTAAGCAAGCCAGAGCAGGATCAGCGCGAGCGCAGCCGGAGCTGCCTGCACATAAAGAATGCGGCGGCTGACGGTGGCGGCGCCATAGGCGCCGGCGACGATCACGCAGAGCAGGAAGAATGTCTTGATCTGGAACGCGAAGCCGGCGTTGCCGTGCACCAGGCCCCAGATCAGTCCGGCGGCGAGGAAGCCGTTATAAAGCCCTTGATTGGCGGCGAGCACCGCAGAATCCGTTGCCTTCTCGATCGAGTTGCGGAAGGTCTTCAGCCCGAGCGGCCTGGTCCACAGGAACATCTCGAGCACAAGGAAATAGATGTGCAGCGCGGCCACCACCGCGACCAGAATATTGGCAAGCAACAGCATATTGCGGTCCCCCCAGAGCTTCGGTTCTGATTGAATCAGAACCGAAGCTCAAGATTCTTGTTTGACGCGTTGTCTTCACGCGAACCGGTGTCCACTTCGCTCAAAAACGCTCTAACCGGAATTCGGGTGGACGCTAGCATGCGGGCGGTGAATTGTATGCCGAGCAACTCCGAGAGTGATGACGATGGCCGACCGCAAGACTGCAACGACTTTCAACCTCGACCGGCTCAAGACCCCGATCGGTACCGCGCTGCTGGTCATCGATCATGACGGCGTGCTGCGCGCGCTCGACTGGGACGACTATGAAGGGCGCATGCTCGACCTGCTGCGGCTGCATTATGGCGCCGTGACGCTGCGGGACGGCCGCGCGCCGGCTGCGATGCGCAAGGCGCTCGGCGATTACTTCAAGGGCGATCTCGATCGGCTCACCGACGTCGAGTGGCGCGTCGCCGGCACGCCGTTCCAGCAGAAGGTCTGGCACGCGTTGCCGAAGATTGCGCCAGGCACCACCATGAGCTACGGCGCGCTGGCGGCGAAACTGAACGCGCCGAACGCGATGCGCGCGGTCGGTCATGCCAACGGCTCCAACCCGATCAGCGTCGTCGTGCCCTGCCACCGCCTGATCGGCGCCAACGGCTCGCTGGTCAAATATGGCGGCGGGCTGGAGCGCAAGCGCTGGCTGCTGCGTCACGAGGGCGTGGAGGTCTAGAGCGTTTTCGAGCGAAGTGGGCACCGGTTCGCGTGAAGAAAACGCGTCAAAACAACGATCAGCGGCCCACTTCAGCCGCCGGTGCGGCGATCAATCGAGATCTTCGCGGGGCATGTTGCGCAGATCGCGCACGATATAGAGGAAGACAACGAACGAGGGCACCCACGCAAGGATCGCTCCTGCCAGCATCGCGTCGACCGTCGTCATCGAGATTCCCTCAGGCGCTGTTGGCACTCGCCGTCAGATCGGCTTTTCGATGGGGCGCCGGTTCTGGGGAAGGGATACAGCCACTTCCAATAGGCCTTGTTGCGCTCCAGCTGCCGCTTGTGGACGTCGCGGCACTTCGTCGAGCAAAACTGCTCAAAGTACCAGCTATGCCGGATCAGCCCGAAAGGCCGTTTGCATCCCGGGTTTCCGCAACGGGCTGTCATGACACTGCCTCCGCATTCGAACGCGTGAACCAGCGGATGAAATTCTCCTGACCTTTGTAAAGGCACAGGCGTCCGCAATAGCGTTCACCCGCCGGATTTCGCAAACAGATGATCTTGGGCTCTTCGCTGTCACACTGGGCGCAGCGCGGTTCCGCACGCATGGCGACCTCCCTCCGAGGAATTGCCATCTGCCAATCAAAATGTCTGGTGCTGTCCTTGCCGCCGATCTTCCCGAAGGACGACGATGCGAACTCTCGCGCCGCCGCCATCCATGCGCAACTTGTCCAGATGTTTTGTGGCATCATCCTTGCGTATAGCCGGCCCGGTGATGGCTGATTCAACTCACGCACCCGGCGCTGTGCTGTGCTGCGCGAGGGCGGTATCGAGGCATTTGATCAGGACGTCCCCGTCGCAGGGCTTGCTCAGAAAGCAGATCGCTCCAGCCTTCAGCGCCCGGATGCGATCGCTTTCGACGGAGAACGCCGTGACGAAAATGAACGGAAAGCGGCGTCCGCTGGCAATCAGGTGGCTCTGCAGGTCGAGCCCGCTCATGGCCGGCATCCTGACGTCCGCGATCACGCAGGATGTGTCGTTCAGGCGAGGCGAGTGCAAAAATTCCTCGGCCGACGCGTAGGTCTCGACCGCGTAGCCCAGCGACCTGACGAGGTTGTCGGTCGCGGCGCGAACTGACATGTCATCGTCGATGATTGATATCACTGGCGGATTTGGCAAGGAGGTTTTCCCGGCCCGGAGGGGCCCCTGGTGGTGCGATCTTGTGCCGACCACAGTGCGTCGCCAATCGGGGCCGGAGAATCATACTTAGGTTTGCGCCCCGCCGGATGCCTGCCCGATGCCGAGCATCTGTGCCATCCTGACCAGGTCGGGCAACGATTTCGCCGCCATCTTCCGCATGATGTGCCCGCGATGGATCTTGACCGTGATCTCGGCTACGCCGATTTCCGCGGCGACCTGCTTGTTCATGAGCCCCGCGGTGACGAGGCTCATGATCTGGCGTTCACGCGGCGTCAGGGTCGCGAAGGCGGCGCGCAGGCTCGCAAGAACCTTGGCCTCATCGCGACGATTCCGGTCGCGCTCGATCGCTGTCGTGACGGCATCCAGCATGTCCTGGTCGCGGAATGGCTTGGTCAGGAAGTCGACCGCGCCGGCCTTCATGGCCCTGACCGTCATCGGGATATCGCCGTGGCCGGTCATGAAGATGATCGGAATGTGGATGCCGACCTTCGCCAGCTCCGCCTGAAAGTCCAGCCCGCTCACCCGCGGCAACCTGATGTCGAGGATCAGGCAGCTCGGGACATCCGGGGGCTTGCGCTGCAGAAATTCATGCGCCGAGCCGAACGCTGCGGTCCGCAAGCCGACGGACCGGAACAGATTGCTCAGTGCGTCGCGC
>NZ_JAQOSR010000132.1:0-26699 GCF_046718885.1 Bradyrhizobium sp. UFLA01-814
GGCCTCGTGGTTCGAGACGCGCCGCAAGCGGCGCTCCTCACCATGAGGGTCTACTATTGTGCCGCAAAAACAAGACCGCATCCTGAGGAGCCCGCCGGAGGCGAGCGTCTCGAAGGATGGCCGCGAGGGCACCGCCACGAAATGCGATAGCCCTCCCCCGCAAGCGGGAGAGGGAGAACACTGCTGATGCGGCCGGAGCTCGGCCTCGCTCAATCAATTCGCCGTATACACCAACTCCCGCTCCGCACGCGGCGGCAGGAATTCCCGCGAGAACACTTCGGCGGGGGCCGGCGTGCGGGCGAGCTGGTAGCCTTCGACGATGAAGCCGATGGCGCGCGCCATGCGGTCGTCCCTGACGTCGCCGATGCCGATGTCCTTCATCTCCGGCGAGACGATCAGCTTCTCGAAGGAATATTGCAGCCGGCGCTTCTCGACATCGACATTGATCAGATTGTCATAGTTCAGCGCCGCCTTCATGGCCGCGTTCTGATCCTTGGCGACCGCGATCGCGCCCTTGTTGATGGCGCGGACGAGTCCGGCCACCGCCTTCGGATTCGACGCGATCAGCTTGCGCGAGACCATCACGCCGTTGGAATAGAGGTCGAGCCCGTAATCGCCGAACGAGAACCATTTGAAGTCCTTGTCGGGGTCCTGGCGGTTCAGCACCAGGTTGAAATAGCTCGTGATGTTGAACACCAGCGCGGCGTCGATGTCGCCCTTGATCAGCATCGGCTCCTGCAGGTTCGGCGCCATGTTGGAGACCTTGATCTTCTCGCCATCGAGCCCGTTCTTGTGCACGAACACCCGCAACAGCCGCGTGGTCGGCGTGCCCTGCGCGCCGCCGAGCGTGTGGCCCTCGAAATCCTTGATCGTCTTGATGCCGCTCGAGTTCTTGGCGACGATCGCGAATGGCGGCTGGTTCCACATCATGTAGACCATGACGGGCGCATCCTGCGGCTTGGTTGCGGCGTTCTGGATGATCGCGTTGACGTCGCCGAAGCCGGCGTCATAGGCGCCCGACATGATGCGCGTCACGGTCGCGCCGGAACCCTCGCCCTGGTCGATCACGACGTTGAGGCCTTCCTCTTTGAAGTAGCCGTTGTCCTTGGCGTAGAAGAACGCGGCGTCGGAGCCTTGCGTCTTCCAGCCCAGCGTGAACTTGATGGTGGTTTCCTCGGCGCGCGTGGGACCGGCGATCAGGGCCAATCCCAACAGCGCGGCGCTTACTTTTCTCAACATCGAGATCTCCTTAAGCTTCATTGCTTGACGGTCGACGAAATGTCTCAAGTGGCGATGACATTGTCCTTGCGCGTCGCCCAGCCGGTGACCTGGCCCTCGATCAGCGAGAACAGGACGTAGAGCGCGACGCCGAGACCGGCGAGCACGAACAGCCCGGCGAACACCAGCGGCACGTTGAAATTGGAGGACGCGGTCATCATGACGTTGCCGATGCCGCGGTTCGAGGCGACGGTTTCCGACAGCACCGCGCCGACAAAGGCGTAGGAGACCGCGACCTTCAGCGAGGCGAAGAAGAACGGCATCGTGCGCGGCAGCCCGACATTCCACAGGATGTCGAACTTGCTGGCGCCGAGCGCCTTCAGCACGTCCTCGAGCTCGGGCTCGGTGGTGGCAAGGCCGGTGGCGATGTTGACGACGATCGGGAAGAAGCAGATCGACAGCGAGGTCAACACCGCCGGCACGGTGCCGGAGCCGAACCACAGCACGAAGATCGGCACCACGGCGACCTTCGGGATCGACGAGAAGCCGACCAGCAGCGGATAACAGGTGTCGTAGGCGGTTTTTGACACCCCGATCACGGCACCGAGCGCGACGCCGAGCGCCACGCCGAGCACGAAGCCGATCATGGTGGTGACCAGGGTCTGCACGATGTGCGGCCACAGGATCGGGAATTTCTCGAACAGCGTGACGAAGATCTGCGACGGCCGCGGCAACACGAGGTCCGACATCCCCGTCATCAGGCAGAACAGCTCCCAGGCGACGAAGAACAGCACGATCAGGGCGGCGGACCAGGCCTTCTGCCTGATGTCTGACACGGACATGGTCAGGCTCCCTCTCGCGCGGCGGTGCGCGCATCGACGATGAAGGCGCGGAGCTTCTGGTTGAGCGCGACGAAATCCGGCTCGAAGGTCATCGCCACGGTACGCGGACGGGCGAAGTCGACCCTGGAGTCGTCGAGGATGCGGCCGGGCCGCGCGCTCATCACGCAGATGCGGCTGGCGAGGAAGCCGGCCTCGCGCAGATCATGGGTGACCAGCAGCACGGTCGGCCTGTGGGTCATCCAGAGCTGCTGAAGGATTCCCCACAGCTCCTCGCGGGTGAACTGGTCGAGCGCGCCGAACGGCTCGTCGAGCAGCAGCATGCGCGGCTCGTGGATCAGCGCGCGGCACAGATTGGCGCGCTGGAGCATGCCGCCGGAGAGCTGCCAGGGATAGCGGCCGCCAAAGCCCTTCAGCCCGACCTGCTCGAGCAGCGTGTTGGCCTTGTCGCGGAATTCGGTCTTGCGCAGCTTGCGGAACTGCGAGCGGAACGGCTCGACGATCTTCAGCGGCAGCATGATGTTCTTCTCGATCGTCATCCACGGCAGCATGGTCGGGTTCTGGAACGCCATGCCGACCCGCATCGCGCGCGCCGCGACCTCACGGCCGCCGACGATGACGACGCCGGTGGTCGGCCGCGCCAGGCCCGACACCAACCGCAGGATGGTGGACTTGCCGCAGCCGGACGGGCCGACCAGTGCGACGAACTCGCCGTCGGCGATCCGCAGCGTGGTTGTCGACAGTGCCGGCACGGCGCGGGCGCCGCGGCCGAAGGTCACGGAGGCGTCCGACAGCTCGATCGCGGTCGGCGCGGATCCGGCGGCCATCGGCTCGCCGGCGAATTCGGAGTTTGGTTGCATGCGCATCACGAGCAAAGTGCATGCAAGCCGGATGCCAGCGGCGGCCGCGTTGAAAATCAAGGGGATCGCGCGTTCCGCGCCTCAAAGGCCGGATTCCTTTTGGGCAATCCGCGGCTCAAACTGCATGCAATTCGAGCGCCCGATTGCTTTGGCGGTATGATAAAGAGGCGTTCGAAGCACCTTCGAGAGGGATTCGCGGCAATGGCGGGGCGCGCCGACAGCAGCAAGACGGCTGAATCGTCAGACAAGGTCAGCGTGATCTGCCGCGCGCTGCGGCGCGCGATCATCGAGCAGGCGCTGGAGCCCGGCGCCAAGCTGCCCGAGGATTCGCTCGGCGAGCGCTTCGGCGTCAGCCGCACCATCGCACGGCATGCGCTCGGGCAATTGGCGGCGGAAGGCCTGGTCGAGCTACGCCGCAACCGCATTGCCGTGGTGGCGACGCCGAGCTGGCAGGAGGCGCGCGATGCCTTCGATATTCGCATCGAACTCGAGCGGCTGGTGGTGCGGCAGCTCGCCGGCAAGCTGACCAAGGCGCAGATCGCCGAGCTCACCGCCCATGTCGACGCCGAGGATCGGGCCCGCGACGGCACCGACGCGGTGTCGATCCGGCTCGCCACCGAATTCCACATCCTGCTTGCTCACATGACGAACAGCCCGATCCTGGTGCGTTATGTCAGCGAGGTCGCCTACCGCTGCTGCCTGACGCTGTCGCTCTATAGCCGGCCGCATTCATCGGAATGCGCGATCAACGAGCACCGCGCGATCATCGCCGCACTGGCGAAAGGCGACGTCGACAAGGTGATGGGGTTGATGCACAGCCATCTGGATTCCGTGGCAACCCGCGCGCTGGTCGCGCCAAGCCCGCAGCGCGGGCGCGATCTGCTGGATATTCTGGCCCCCTATGCCGACGAAGCGAGCGGCGAAAAGGTGGTGAAGCTGCCGAAGGCGGCGCGGCGCTGACACCGAGCCACGTTCGCGCTCCATCACCGTCATCCTGAGGTGCGAGCGCAGCGAGCCTCGAAGGATGCACGGCCCGGCCGGTGGCCGTCGATCCTTCGAGGGCCGCTGAAGAAGCGGCCACCTCAGGATGACGGACTAACACGGTGAAGCGGTTGCTACGCCTCGATTCCCCGCTGCACCAAAATCCGCTCGGCGCTGTCGTTCCAGACATCCATCTTGACGATTTGCCCGCCCCGCACCACGAAGCGGTCGACATAGCGGTTGCCTTCGAACGGCGTGCCGTCGGTCCATTCGCCGTAGAGCGTGCCGACGCTGTAGACGACGGTCTCGTCCGTGCCAGGGCAGACATCGAAGCGGTCCATCCTCTTCTTCACCCAGCGGTAGCGCTTCGCGTTGAAGGCGGTCGGCCCGCGCGGATGGTCGAATTCACGCCCGCCGGTGAAGGTGATCACCGTGCCCGGCTTCATATAGGCCGCGGCCGCATCCGGATCGGGGATCATCGACGCCGTCAGATAGGCCTCGACGATCTCGGCATCGGACATCGGGCGGGCATCGGCTTTGGCGGGTGCGGACATGGGGCCTCCGGGATAATCAGGACTCTACAATCTGGCCGTCAAAGTGTATGCATATTTTTTAGACAAACGAACCATAAACCTGCACACAATCTGGTGCTGCCGATTCCCTGCCCATCCGCTAGGCTGCACCCAACTTGATGTTTCCTCGCCGATGATCGCGAAACCTGCCTTCGACCTGGTCTTCCGCAATGCCGTGACGCGCAGCTCCGCGTCAGCGGTCGATATCGGCATCGCCGGCGGCAGGATCGCCGCGATCGCGCCGCGCCTCGTGTGCGAGGCGGTCGAAGTCGACCTCAACGGCCGGCTGGCGTTGCCCGGCTTCGTCGACACCCATATCCATCTCGACAAGGCCTGCCTGCTCGGCCGCTGCGGCCACGATCACGCCAGCCTCGGCGAGGCGATCCGCGCGGTGTCGGCGATGAAGCGCGACTTCACGGTCGAGGATGTCTATGCGCGCGGCTCAAAGGTCATCGAGCGCGCGATCACGGCGGGCACCACGAGGATGCGGACGCATGTCGAGATCGACCCGAGGATCGGGCTGCGCGGCTTCGAGGCGGTCAAGGCCTTGAAACGCGACTATGCCTGGGCGCTCGACCTCTCGCTTTGTGTCTTTCCGCAGGAGGGCTTGACCAACGACCCCGGCGCCGACGAGTTGCTGGTCGCGGCGCTCAACGACGGTGCCGAGGCGGTCGGCGGCTGCCCCTATGTCGACAGCGATCCGAACGCGCATATCACGCGCATCTTCGACCTCGCGCAGGAGTTCGACGTCGATGTCGACCTCCATCTCGATTTCGACCTCGATCCCTCCTGGTGGCACATGGAGGAGGTCTGCCGGCAGACCGAACGGCGCAACTATCACGGGCGCGTCGCGATCGGGCACGCCACCAAGCTCTCCGCGCTGCCGCCTGATCGGCTGAAGGCGGCGAGCACGCGCCTCGCCGAGGCCGGTGTCGCGGTCACCGTGCTGCCCGCGACCGACCTCTATCTGATGGGCCGCGATGCCACCCACAACGCGCCGCGCGGGCTCACGGCCGCGCATCGGCTCGTCGCGGACGGGGTGCTGTGCTCGGTCGCGACCAACAATGTGCAAAATCCCTTCACGCCGTTCGGTGATGCATCGCTGCTGCGGATGGCCAATCTCTACGCCAATGCGGCGCATGCCGGGATCGGCGAATTCGACGCCTGCCTCGATCTCGTCACCGACCTGCCGGCGCGGCTGATGAACCTCGGCGACTACGGCATCGCGGTCGGCAATCCCGCCGACATCGTCGTGCTCGACACCGACAGCGGAACCAACGCGATCGCCGAGCTGCCCGACGTGCTGACGGGCTTCAAGCGTGGCCGCAAGACCTTCGAGCGGCAAAGGCCGACGCTGTTCCGGCCATAGATCCGAACACTCCCTCCCCGTCATCCTGAGGTGCGAGCTCTTGCGAGCCTCGAAGGATGCACGGCCCCATGAGATCCACGCGGAAGGAGCCGGGCCGTCGCCCTTCGAGGCTCGCTCCGCTCGCACCTCAGGGTGACGGTTCGGTAGCATTGAGCCGCCACCAACGACTGCGTGCCGCAGCACCAACCTGCGCGCATTGTCGCCTTGCCCTGGCGCGAATTGACGCGTCCGCCGATCCGTTGTTGAACGTCCCCAACACCAACAAACAGCCGGGCAGGAAACCATGAGCAAATCCACCACAATCAAAAGCGTCGAGACGCTCGCCTGCGATGCCGGCTGGCGGAATTATCACTTCGTCAAGGTGACGACCACGGACGGGCTGGTCGGCTGGAGCGAATATGACGAGGGTTTTGGCGCGCCCGGCGTGACCGCGGCGATCGAGCGGCTGTCGGCGCGGGTGGTCGGCAAGAATGCGTTCGAGCACGAGCGGATCTATGTCGAGCTGTTCGCCGCGACGCGCCCTGCCGCCGGCGGCGTGGTGGCGCTGGCGCTCGGGGCGATCGAGAACGCGCTGCTCGACGTCAAGGCCAAGGCGCTCGGCGTGCCCTGCTACGACCTGCTCGGCGGCAAGATCCGCGACCGCGTGCGGGTCTACTGGTCGCATTGCGCGACCTGGCGCATCAATCATCCCGACTGGTACAAGCCGGCGATCACCGATCTCGACGGCGTCAAGGCGATCGGGGCCGAGGTGCGCGAGAAGAAATTCACGGCGATGAAGACCAACATCTTCGTCTACACCGACGGCAAGCCGCAAGGATGGCGCCCGGGCTTCGGCTCGCCGTTCCAGCCCGAGATCAATATCGACCGCACTGTGCTGCGCAATCTCTGCATGCACCTGGAGGCGATCCGCGACGGCGCGGGGCCGGATGTCGATCTCCTGCTCGACCTCAACTTCAACGCCAAGACCGAGGGCTATCTGAAAATCCTGCGCGCCATCGAGAAGATGGACATGTTCTGGGTCGAGATCGACACCTTCAATCCGCAGGCGCTCGGCTATATCCGCCGCCAGAGCCCGCACCCGATCTCGTCCTGCGAGACGCTGCTCGGCCTGCGCGAATTCCTGCCCTATTTCACCGAGCAGGCGATGGATGTCGCGATCATCGACACGCCGTGGAACGGGGTCTGGCAGTCGATGAAGATCGCCGCCACCGCCGAGCATTTCGAGGTCAACGTCGCGCCGCATAATTTCTACGGCCACCTCTGCACCATGATGAACGCGCATTTCTGCGCCGCGGTGCCGAACCTGCGGATCATGGAGACCGACATCGATCGGCTGGCCTGGGACCACGAGCTGTTCACCCATGTGCCCGAGTTCGTCGACGGTCATCTCGTGATCCCGGATCGTCCGGGCTGGGGCACCGAGCCGAACGAGGAAGGCCTGCGCGCGCATCCGCCGAAGAACAAGGGCGGGTTGTTGAATTACGGGTTGAAGAAGTAGGCGGTTGTTGCGCCGGCCCCTCACCCCATCGTCGTCCCGGCGAAGGCCGGGACCCATAACCACCGCTGGGTGGTGTGTAAGGGATTATCGCCCCAGCAGAGCAAAACAATGCGCAGTTGGGGTAATGGGTCCCGGCCTTCGCCGGGACGACAAAGACTAATTATCCTCGCGCACTGCCGTGAACGCGCTGTCGATCACGTCGCCGATCGGCTGCCAGGCATTGCCGTCGAACTGCACCAGCCGCATCTGCTTGATCGGGCGGAAGTCCTTCGGTCCGGTGTTGATCACGATCCCGGGCAGCGCGATCGGGCTCTGATAGTCCTTCAGCGACGCGGCCTGCCGCATGATGTTCTCGCGCGACAGATCGTCGCCGCACTGGCGCAGCACCTGCATCAGCGTATCGGCTGCGGCGTAGCCGAACACGGCGTAGATGTCGTCCTTGTCGCCATCAGGATAATATTTGTCCATGAAGGCGAGCCACGCCTTGATCTGCGGATCGTCCTTCCAGGAGGCATCGCCGGCATCCTTGAGGAACGAGGTCGAGATCACGCCGAGCGAATTCTGCAGGCCTGCCGGCCGCAGCGCGCTGGCGATCGAGGCCGACGCATTGTCGAGGATGAACACCGGATGCCAGTCGAGGTCGGCGGCGACGCGGATCGCGCGCGCCGCGATTGCCGGCGCGCCGTCGAACACAAGGATATCGGCGCCGGAGTTCTTCAAAATTCCGATCTGGTTCTGGATCGCGGTCTCCGACGCGTCGAAGGCGAGATCGGCGACGATCATGCCGGCGGTGTCGCCGAGCCCTTCCTGCAATCCCTTGAACAGGTCGCGGCCGAACTGATCGTTCTGCCAAAGTACCGCGATCTTGCGGGAGGGATAGGCTGCCTGGATATAGTTGGCATAAATCCGCCCCTCGGCGCGGAAGGTCGGCTGCCAGCCCATGGTCCAGGGAAAGGTCACGGGATGCGCCCACGCCTCGTCGCCGGAAGCAACGAACAGCTGCGGCACCTTGTTCTCGTTGAGGTACTTCCGGACCGCGAGATTGCTCGGCGTGCCGAACGAGCCGAACATCAACAGCACGTCCTGCTTCTCGACGAGATCGCGGGTCTGCTCCATCGCAATCTTCGGATTGGAGCTGTCATCGACCGAGACGAACCTGACCTTGCGGCCGTTGATGCCGCCATGCTCGTTGACCATGTCGAAATAGGCCGCCTCCGCCCGCCCGATGGTCGCGAACGCCGCGAGCGCCCCGGTGTAGGGCATGACGTTGCCGATGCGGATCTCGTTGCCGGCCGCCGTCTGCGCCTGCTGCGCACGCAACGGCGCCACCGCGAGGACAGCTGCGAGGACGAGGGATATCGAAAGCGCCGTTTGTCTTTTTGCTTGCATCAACATCGCCACAAACGCCGGCGGCTGGCCGGCGCTCCTCCCGAGCGAGCGGAGTTTATCGCCCAAGCCAATGCCGGAAAAATGAAATGTTGATGGCGGAGGCGGGCTCAGCGCAATGTTATATCGAGCCAGCCGAGCGGGTTGACCGCGACGCGGTCACCGCTGTCGACCAGGACGGTTGTGGTTTCGGCCTCAATGATCGCGGGACCGGCCAGCGCTTGGCCCGGCCTGAGATCGTCGAGCGCGTAGACCGGCACCTCGCGCCAGGCACCGAACCAGGCCTGCCGCTTGCCGCGCGGCGCGCAGGGCGCCGCCGAGCTGGCCTTTCCGGCATCACTGCTGCCGCGCGCCACCTTGCCGACCGCGGCGACGCGGGCGTTGACGAACACCACCTCCTGCCCGCGCGAGGCATAGGTGTAGAGCTCCTCGTGGCGGCGATGGAAGCGTTCCTCGATCTGCGCCACCAGGTCGGCGGCGCCGAGATCGAGCTCGCCGAGCGGCACGTCGATCTCGAACACCTGCTCGCCGTAGCGCATCTCGGCCGAGCGCTCGATGGCGATATCGCCCTTGAACCAATCGCGCAGCCGCCCCGCCGCCTGCTCTTCCAGCCCGGCGAACAAGGCGCGAACCTCGTCGGCGGAAATCCGGCCCGTGCCGTAATGGGTGCGGCTGACCTCGTAACGCAGATCGCTGGTCAGCATGCCCCACGCCGAAAGGACCGAAGCGACCGTCGGCACGATGATGCGCTTGATCTCGAGCTCGCGCGCGACCTCGGCGGCGTGCATGCCGGCGGCGCCGCCGAAGCTGAGCAGCGCGAATTTGCGCGGATCGACGCCGCGGCGCAGCGTCATCAGGCGGATGCCGTCGGCCATCTTCAGATTGATCATCTTGTAGATGCCGGCGGCGGCATCGATCCGCGACAGCTCGAGCGCTGCGGCGATCCGGTCCACCGCCGCTTCCGACGCTGCACGATCGAGCGGCCGCGCGCCGCCCATGAAGGCCGCGGCATCGAGATAGCCGAGCACGACATTGGCATCGGTGACGGTGGCGGCGGTGCCGCCATTGCTGTAGCAGGCCGGCCCCGGCACCGAGCCCGCGCTCTCCGGCCCGACCCGCAGCGTGCGGCCGCCGTCGACGCTCGCAATCGAGCCGCCGCCGGCGGCGATGCTGGCGATGTCGAGGCTGCGCAGCGCAATGCGCTGGCCGGCGAGCATGCCGTCGGCCGACAGCGAGGCCTGGCCATCTGCGATCAGCGAGATGTCGGTCGAGGTGCCGCCCATGTCGAACGGCACGAGGTCGGGAATCCGCAAGAGATCCACGCAGCGGCGGCTGCCGGAAATGCCGCCGGCCGGCCCAGATAGCACCGTGCCCGCGGCGAGCCGCGAGGCTTCCTCGACCGGCGCCATGCCGCCATGCGACAGCACGACGAACAGCGAGCCCGCAAAGCCGGCTTCCGCGAGGCTGCGCTCCAGATTGGTGAGATAGCGCCGCACCGTCGGCGCGACATAGGCGTTCACGATGGTGGTCGAGACGCGCTCATATTCCTTGATCTGCGGCAGCACATCGCTCGAGCGCGACACGCTGACGTCGGGCAGCTCCTTCGCCAGTTGCTCGACGGCGGCGAGCTCATGCGCCGGGTTGAGATAGGCGTGCAGAAAGCAGACCGCAACCGAATTCGCACCCGAGCGTTTCACCTCGGCGATGACATCGCCGAGCGCTGCGGCATCGAGCGCAACCGCGGCGCTGCCGTCGGCCTTCAGCCGCTCGCGCACGCCAAAGCGGCGCTCGCGCGGCACCAGCGGCTCGGGCGGCGGCGTGCGCAGATCGTAGCGGTCCGGCTTCAGCCCTTCGCGCATCTCGACGACATCGCGATGTCCCTCGGTGGTCAAGAGCGCGACTTTGGCGCCCTTGCGCTCGAGCAGCGCATTGGTCGCAACCGTCGTGCCGTGCACCAGGCGATCGGTCGCGGCGAGCATCGCCGCGCGCGTGACGCCGAGGCGGCGCGCCAGCTCTTCCAGTCCCGCCATGACGCCGATCGACTGATCGGCCGGCGTCGACGGCGATTTCGCAAAAACCGTGCGCCCGGTTTTGTCAGTTGCAACCAGGTCGGTGTAAGTGCCGCCGACGTCGACCCCAATCGTGTACATCGCTGCCTACACCGCTTTCGAAACCAAACCTTGCGCAAGATCGCGCGCCCGCGCTTCCGCCGAGCGTTTCTCGGATGGACCCCAGCCGCCGCCACCGGACGAGCGGATCTCGAGGCAGTCGCCGGGGCGCAGCTCGATGCCGACTTCTTTCGTCTTCAGCACGCGCGGCTCGCGTCCTTCCGAGAGCAGCCGGTAGTGATGCGGCTCGCCGTCCTTGCCGCCGAGCATGCCGCAGGGACCATGGCGCGCGCCGTCGCCGGCGGTGTTGCCCTTGGCCGGCTTTTGCGTCTCCAGCATCATGTCGAGAGCGACGCCGAGGCCGCCGCGATGCTGGCCGTCGCCGCCGGAGTCCGGCCGGAATTCGTGCTGGCGGAAATGCAGGGGAAAGCGCACCTCGGCCACCTCGATGCTGCCGAATTTGAGCCCGCCGACCGAGTGCCATTCGCCGATCGACGAATAGCCGTCCCCGCCAGGCGAGGCGCCGCCGCCGGGCCGTGCCTGGAACATGTGCCAGATGAAATTGCGTCCGTTGCGCGGATCCTCGCCCTGGATCGCGATGCGGAAGCGACGTCCCCACCCGCCCATCACCCGATCCGGACAGGACGCCGACATCGCCTTGATGATGGCTTCGACGATCTCGTTGGAGGGATGGCTGGTGCACAAGGTGACGGGACGGCCGGGATCGGCCCAGACAATCGTGCCCTGCTTCGCCACCACCTTCAGCGGCCGCAGCGCGCCGGTGTTCTTGGGAATGTCGGCGTCGATCAGATAGGCAAAGGCCATCGCGACCGCCGCCTGCATGTTGGCGTGCGACGAATTGACGAAACTGGTCGACTGCGGATCGGAGCCGGCGAGATCGACCTCGATGTCGCTGCCCTTCTTCGTCACCTTGGCGGCGATCTTGATGTCGGTGCGGCCGTGGCCGTCATCGTCGAGCAGGGCCTCGCCGTAGAACACGCCGTCCTTCCAGGTCGACACCACGGCGCGGGTCTGCTGCTCGGTCGCATCGAGAATAGCCTCGATCGCGGCTTCGACGGTCTCGGCACCGAACTCGCTGAACAGCTTTGCGACGCGCCGCTCGCCGAGATGCGCGGCACCCAGCATCGCCGCGAGGTCGCCGCGGAATTCACGGGGGTTGCGGATGTTCAAAGCCAGCAGATCGAGCAGATCCTCGCGCGGCTTGCCGGCCTCGTAGAGCTTGATCGGCGGAATGCGAATGCCTTCCTGATAGATCTCGGTGGCGGCCGGATTGTAGGCGCCGTGGGTGGCGCCGCCGATGTCGCTCTGATGCGCGCGCACGATGGTCCAGAGCAGCCTTTTTCCCCCATCGAAGACCGGCACGAATGCGGTCAAGTCAGGCAGATGACTGCCGCCCTGATAGGGATCGTTGAGCAGGATGACGTCGCCCGGCGCGACATCCTTGAAGCGCTCCTCGACCGCCAGCGTCGCCCAGGGCAAGGCGCCGACATGAACCGGAATGTGGTCGGCCTGCGCGATCAGCCGCCCGTTGGTGTCGCAGATCGCCAGGGAAAAATCGCGGCTGGAATTGAGGATCTGCGAATAGGAGGTGCGAAGCATGGCTTCGCCCATCTCCTTCACGATCGACGACAGGCGGTGCTGGACGACGGAGCGGGTGATCGGATCGATCTTGGCGGACATCTTGGCCTTCTTGGCGCGAGCGACTTGCGCAGGGAGGATCGAGGAACCGGTCGATCGGAACCGGAATTCCCTCTTATAGCCAGTGGCTTGCCGATCGCAAATCGGCTGGCTCGGCCGAAACGGATCATTCCGTCGATCAGCAAGTCGTGATCGAGAAGAACCTGCCCCACGACGGAATAGAACTGACGCTGCTGCGTCCCACCCATGCAAGCCGGCCCAAGCCCGTAACCGCTCGGGCCTTCCCGACAACTCCCAGGGTGAACGCAAATGCTTCCTCGATTCCTTAAGTCCGGCCTCGCGCCGCTCGCCGCGGCCGCCCTGCTCGCTTTTGCAGCTGCGGCGGCTGCTTTCGCGCATGACGACCATCATCCGGTCCAGACCGGGCAGACGGCCGAAGAGAGCGCCTTCCTTGCTGAAAACGATACCGCGATGACCAAGATGATGAACGACATGGCCGCCAAGCCGAGCGGCGATATCGATCGCGACTTCGTCGCGATGATGGCGCCGCACCACCAGGGCGCGATCGACATGGCCGTGATCGAGCTTCGCTACGGCAAGAACGAGCAGCTGCGCCGGATCGCGCAGGAAATCATCGTCGAGCAACGGCAGGCGATCGACGCCATGAAGCTCGCGATCGGCGAGCCGGTGACGGCATCCGCGCCGGCCCCGACGCAGCCGGGCCCGGCGCCCGCCGCAGCCCACGATCACGCGGCACACGATCACAAGAACATGTCCCACGAAATGAAGAACTAGGAGCCTCAAACGATGAACCGCAAAATCCTGAAGTGCCTGCTGGCGACGACCGTGCTGGCGATGTCGAGCTCCGCCTTCGCCGGCCAGGCGCCGGGGGCGGCATCCTCGCCCGACATTGCGGTCAGCCATCACGATCGCGTCTACGCCGCCGAGCAGTTCTCCAACACGGTGTCGGTCACCGACCCGGCCGACAACAAGCTGCTCGGCGTGATCCGGCTCGGCGATCCGCAGCCGGGCAATTTCAGCCCGCTCTACAAGGGGCAGGTGCTGGTGCACGGCATGGGTTATTCGCCCGATCACCAGACCCTCGCGGTGGTCTCGATCGGGTCGAATTCGGTGACCTTCATCGACACGGCGACGAACTCGGTCAAGCACGTCACCTATGTCGGACGCTCGCCGCACGAGGCCTTCTTCACGCCCGACGGCAAGGAAGTCTGGGTCACCGTGCGCGGCGAGAATTACATCTCGGTCATCGACGCGCAGAGCTTCAAGGAAACGACGCGCATCGAGGTGCCGGCCGGACCGGGCATGCAGATCTTCTCGCCGGACGGCAAGTACGGCTACATCTGCTCGTCGTTCAATCCGGAGACCGACGTGGTCTCGGTCGCAGACCATCAGATCGTCGCGAAGGTGAAGCAGGAAAGCCCGTTCTGCCCGAACATCGCGGCGACCCCGGATGGCGACCAGGTGTGGTTCACGCTGAAGGATGTCGGCAGGACGCAGGTGTTCAACGCCAAGCCGCCGTTCAACCTGATCAAGACCATCGACACCGGCCCGATCACCAACCACGTCAATTTCGCCAGGACATCAAAGGGGACCTTCGCCTATGTGACCATCGGCGGCACCAACGAGGTCAAGGTGTTTCGAACCGATGATTTCTCGCAAGTCGCGACCATCCCCGTCGGCAATCTGCCGCACGGCGTCTGGCCGTCCGGCGACGGCACGCGGGTCTATGTCGGTCTCGAAAATGCCGACGCGCTGGCCGCGATCGACACCGCGACCAACAAGGTGATCGCCAACATCCCGATCGGCCAGGCGCCGCAGGCCATAGCTTACGTACCGAACGCCGCGCCGAATCCGGATGACCGCCAGAACCTGCAGGCGCTCGGCGTTGCCGGCCAGGCCGCTCACCTTGCGCTCGTGCCGAAAAAACAAGCCAAGGGCGAGAAGCCGCCGACCAGCGTCTCGCTGTTCGATCAGGGGCTGATCCAGGTGCTGCAGGCTTCCGTGACCGGGCTCGAGCCGAAGCAGCACTACGTGCTAGGCTTGGCCGAACACGCTGACGGCGGTGGCATGGTGGAGCCGCTGGCAGCCTTCATGACCAATCCCGCCGGCTCCGCCATTGTCAACGTCACCGGACCGATCCGCCAGATCGTGCAGAGCGCAGCCAGGACCGAGCGGCGTTACCTCGTCATCGCATCCGGCGAACCGGCCAAACTCGGAGCGGTCGTGCAGGTGCAAGCGCCATGAGCGACATGCTGCACCAGATCGAGCCGGTCATTCCAGCGCTGCGCCGCTACGCGCGTGCGCTGGTCCGCAACCACGCGGCCGCCGACGATCTGGTGCAGGACTGCCTGGAGCGCGCCGTTGGCCACTGGCACCAGCGGCGCGACACCGGCAGTCCACGGTCATGGCTGTTCGCCATCCTGCACAACCTTGCCGTCAACCAGTTCCGCAGCGCATCCGCTCGCGCCCGGCACGTCGCCATCGACGAGGCGGGTGAGCACGAGCTCGGACAGGATGCGGTGCAGGAGCAGAAACTGATGTATCAGGACGTGCTCGGGAAGCTCGGGAAGCTTCCCGACGAGCAGCGCGCCGTGCTGCTGCTGATCGCCGTCGAAGACCTGACCTACGCGGAGGCCGCCAAGGTGCTCAACATTCCCGTCGGCACCGTGATGTCGCGCCTCTCGCGGGCACGCGAGAAGCTGCAGCAGGAGCTGGAAGGGCCCGCGGATAACCAGCACAGGAACGTCGTACAGTTGCGGAGCATCCCATGAGCAATCGTCCCATCTCGGAAGACGATCTGCACGCCTATGTCGACCACGCGCTCGAGCCCGAGCGCCAGGCCGAAGTCGCCGCCTATCTGGAGAGCCATCCGGATGTGGCAAAGCGCGTCGCTTCCTTTTCCGATCAGCGCTGCTGGTTGCGCTCGGCCCTCGCACCGATTGCAGAGGAGCCGCTGCCGCCACAACTCAATTTATCAAGGATCATCGAGAGCAAGCGCCGCCGCCCCGCCCCGTTTCGCTGGGCGATCGCGGCGATGCTGATGCTTGCAATCGGCGGAGTCGGCGGATGGGCGCTCCGTGGCGCGACCGAAGGGCCCGCCGTCGGCCTTGCCGCGCTCGCCCAGGAAGCGAGCGATTCCTACAAGGTGTACGCCTCCGATCGCACCCGGCCGGTCGAACTGCGCGACAGCGCCGAGCTTGTGCAGTGGGTCTCCAACAGGCTGCGTCAACCGGTCAAGCTGCCGGATCTGACGAAGTCGGGATATCGCTTGATGGGCGGACGGGTGGTGCCGACCGCACATGGTCCTGCGGCCATGTTCATGTACGACGACGATCGCGGCGAGCGGCTCGTGATTCTCACCCGTCCGATGACGTCGGACCAGAACGCGCCGATGGCCGCGCATTCGGGTGGCGACGTCGCGGGCTTCTCGTGGGCTGACGGCGGTACGGGCTACTCCCTGGTCGGACCACGCGGGGGCGATTCCCTGCGGCCGCTTGCCAACGAGATTCGCAAGCAGGCGCAGACGATCTGATCGGAACGGAACGCTAGGGCCTCGTGTAGACCAGGAACAGCACGATCCCGATCGCCAGCGCGCCGGCGATGAACAGCAGCACCGCGGGCAGCCCGAACAGTGCCGCAACGCCGGCGGTGCTCGATTGCAGCAGCGCTGCGCCGAGAAAGAACGCGAGATTGACCGAGGACAGCGCCTTGCCGGTGTTCTGTGCGGCGACAAGCTGGCGCGTCATGCCGTAGATCAGCGGCTGCGCCGACGTCGCGAGCCCGATCAGGATCAATAGCACCAGGTCATATTGCGTCGGCATCACGGCAACGCCGAACAGGTTCGAGACCGGGAAATGCGCTGCACCGGCCGCCATCAAGACGAGCAACAGCGCGGCAATGGCATGCGTCACCGCCACCATGGCGCGGCGGTGCCCGAACTTGCGATCGAAGGCGCCGATGCAGGCCGGGCCGACGATCATCGCCAGCGTGAACAGGCCGAGCACATTGCCGGCCTCGATCCGGCTCAGCCCTTTCTCGTCCATCAGCCAGGGTCCACCCCACAAGCCGCGCAAGGTCAGCGACGCGCCGAGCGACACCAGCGACAGCGCGATCAGGCCGCGCAGGCCGCGCGACATGCCGAGCCGCAGCACCTCGGCCATCTGGTGCAGCGGCGAGGAATCGTCCGCATGCGCCGCCGGCTGCCGCGGCACCAGCGCGAACACCGCGATCAGCACGACAATGCCGAAGCCGGCCGAAACCCAGAAACCGGCGCGCCAGCCGAACTGATCGACCACGAAGGCCAACGGGCTTGCCGACAGCAGCATCCCGATATTGCCGATCGAGAGGATCAGGCCGGACCACAGGCCGAACTTCGCCGCCGACATCTGCTTGGCCGCGAGCGTCATCGGGCACATCAGCATGCCTGAAGTGGCGACGCCGAGCATCAGCTGGCCAAGCACGAAGCTCGCGGGCCCCGTCGCCAGCGCCGAGACCAGCGTGCCGATCACAGTTCCGGCGAGCAGGCTCAGCGACACCGGCCGCACGCCGAAACGATCCATCGCGGCGCCGACCGGGATTTGCGAGGCGGCAAAGGAGAAATGATAGATCGAGGTGAGGCTCGCCAGGGCCTGCGGCGAGGTGCCGAAATCCGACGCCATCAGATCGAGGCTGATCGCCGGAATGGTCCGCAGCAGCGTCGACAGCATGTGGCCGGAGGCCAATGCCAGAAGTGCAAGCACCAGGGCGCGGAACCCGATCCCCGCCTCTTCCTTCGTCACCACGCCGTCCACGAATCGCCTCTTCCCCGAGCGGTTTGGCGACGGGCGTAACATTATTGGGCGGATGGTGCCAAGTTTGAGGGCAGAGTGACCTTCTGCGCTCCACGCACCGTCATGGCCGGGCTTGTCCCGGCCATCCACGTCTTTCTTCGCGCGGAGCCCAAGACGTGGATGCCCGGGACAAGCCCGGGCATGACGAATTTATGGGAAGCGCGTCCCTTACTGCTTATGGAACACCAGCGTGCGCAGCTCGATGCTCTCGCGCGGCGCGGCGTCCGCGGGCGTGGTGGGATCGACAAACGCCGTATGCGGCCCGAACCGCGTGCGGCCGTCGGTCGCCGAGTCGTAGCATTTCAGCAGGATCGCCTCGTCCGGCGTCATCTCGGGAATGTAGAACCAGCGATGGTTCGGGTTGTACTTCACCGAATAGGTCTCGCCGCTGCGGTTTGGATATATCAGGTCGGAGGCGATCAGATCCTCCGGCGCCACTGTCGTACCGTCGGCCATCGCAAGCGGAGAATCGCGCAAGGGCCCGCGGATCGGGCGCCACAGGTTGATCACCTGGACGCGACCCTTGACCAGTTGCTCGGCCTCGTCGGGCAGGTGCTCGAACACCCGGTTGTGGCCGGAAACGGCGGTCTGGTCGACATGGACGCGGGTCGCGGGCTGACGCGGTCCACCGCCGCGGATATCGGCCGCACCCTCGACGCGCTTGCGCACGGTGTGATCGAAGATGAAAACACGATCCGCCTTCAGCGTCGCCTTCAGGAAAGCTTCGACGGCGGGATAGTAGACGTTGCGGACTTCGTTGTCGTCGTAATAGTCCTTCACGCTGGTCGGATGCTTGACCAGCGCAAAGCCCTCGCGATCGAGCGAGAAACTGTCTGATATCAGGCGCCCGTCAAAGATCGGAACATTGTGGGCTTCGGGCAGCGCGGTGGATTTGGGTTCGCCGGGCGGCGGATCGAAGGCGTAGGTCCGGGGCTTGCCCGGCGTCGGCGCAAGATAATTCAGTTCAGCGGTCACAAACGGCAACGACTCGATGCGAGTTTGTTGAAGGCCCATGGTGATCTCCCGGACTCGATTGTTCGTCTGTTTGATCTTGGCGGCGCCGGCCGGGGTGGCAAGGTCGTGGCGAAAATAGCAACGTTGCGGTTTTGGAATGTGCCAAACGGGGAAAATCCTTGCCGCGCGGCAGTCCGCGGACGAATGGATGTTTTGAATCACGGGTTCGTTAGCGGTGCAATAGTGTGGCGTTGAATCGCTTCCGCGCAGACGGTCCACGTCTCCCACTTGCAGGGCCGCCACGGCTGCGCTGGCAAAATATCGAAAACAACCCCATGCAAAGGAGCTCGCGGCTGCCTTCGACAGGGCCGCTTGACACGTCGGGCAAATCAGGGATGCATTTCCATTATTCCGAAATTATGTAAGCGCCCGCCGTCCTGGCGAAAGCCAGGATCCATTACCACCGAATTTGATAGTGAGCGGGATCGGGGCCCCAGCGTCGTACAACAACTGCCATCCGGGGTAATGGGTCCTGGCTTTCGCCAGGACGACGCTGGTGTCGCTCGCAAATTGCCTACAGTCCCGCGCCCTTCTCGACGGCGGTGCCAAACGAGCGATCGACGACGTCGGCGGCGTTGATCTTCTGCCGGATCAGGCCCCAGCGGTCGTAGAGGTCGATGGTCTTCTGCTCGTCGGCCACCACGCTGTCGTCGATCGGCGCGATGCGGATCTTGGCCCGCGTCAGCCAGTTGAGCGGCACCGCAGGCGGAATGTTCATCAGCCTGCCCCAGGTCGCCGCGTAGCCCTCGACATTGTTCTGCGACCAGGCGCGCGCGGCAGCGAGGCGACGCACGAAGTCCTCGAGCTCGGCGCGCTTGTCCTTGATCGCATCGGGCGTTGCGACCTGGAAGCCGAGGCCGGGCGTGATGCCGTCGGCGGTGATGACGCGGCGCGACTTGAACAGCACCTCCTCCTGGCTGACATAGGGTTCCCAGGTCGACCAGGCGTCGACCGAGCCCTGCGTGTAGGCGACCTTGGCATCCGACGGCGCGAGGAACACGATCTGCACGTCGCTCGCCTGCCAGCCCTTCGATTCCAGCGCCGCCAGGATCAGCTGATGGCCGATCGAGCCGCGGCCGGTCGCGATCTTCTTGCCGCGCAGATCGTCAAAGCTCTTGATCGCGGAGTTTTCCGGCACCACGACCGCGAGCCCGTCGCGCGACTGCCGCACCGCCGCGATCGCCTTGACCGGAATTTTGGCGGCCGCCGCGAATGTGAACGGCGCGTCGCCGACCAGGCCGGTGTCGATCGCACCTGCGCCCAGCGCCTCCAGCAGCGGCGCCGCAGCTGCAAACTCCTTCCACTCGATCTTGTAGGGGACGTCCTTGAGCACACCGGCCGCTTCCATCACGGCCTGCGAATTGCCCTTCTGGTCGCCGACGCGCAATGTGGTCTGCGCGGCAGCGCCATCGACGGCGGCGAGCGCAAGCGCGGCCGCAACAATAAGACGGATCATTCGGCGGCAATCCCCCGCTGCTGGTCGCGCGCTTCGATCAGCTTGCGGGTCAGCGGGATCAGCGCCCGCCCATAGTCGATGGCATCGACCAGCGGATCGAAACCGCGGATCAGGAAGTGGCTGACGCCGAGATCGTAATAATCGCCGAACACCTCGGCGACCTGCTCGGGCGTGCCGACCAGCGCAGTGGTGTTGCTGTTGGCGCCCGTCAGTTTGGCGATCTCGGTCCACAGCCGCTTGTCGATGCGCGTGCCCTGATCGGCGAGTGCCAGCAGCCGCTTGGCGCCGTCGGTCGCGTGGTTGGGACGGCGATAGCCGGTCTGGTCCTGCAGCGCGGTGGCGCGCTCGAGGATATGCTCCGCCTTCTTCCACGCCTTCTCCTCGGTGTCGGCGAGGATCGGCCGCACCGACAGGCTGAAGCGCGGCGTCGGCCGACCGTGCCTGGCAGCAGCCGCGCGCACCCGCGCGGTGACGTCGCGCACCTGCGCGTAGGACTCGCCCCACAGCGCGAAGGTGTCAGCGTGCTTGCCGGCGACCTCGACCGCGGCGTCCGAGCCGCCGCCGACAAAGGTGTAGATGCCGCCCTTCTGCAACGGCTTCACCTGCGAGAAGCCGTTCTCGACGTTGTAATACTTGCCGCTATAGTTGAACGGCTTCTCGCTGGTCCATTCCAGCCGCACCACGTCGAGGAATTCGCTGGTGCGGGCGTAGCGCTCGTCCTTGTCGTCGAGCGTGTTGCCGTCCTGGCGCAGCTCGATGGCGTTGCCGCCGGTGATGACATGCAGCGAGACGCGGCCGCCATAGAATTGATCCAACGTCGCGAGCTGGCGCGCCAGCAGCGTCGGCGCGGTGAAGCCCGGGCGCTGCGCGATCATCACCTTGAGCTGCTTGGTGATCGTGAGGACATGCTGCGCGACCTGCAACGCATCCGGCGTGGTGGAGTGGAACGCCAGCAGCGCGCGATCGAAACCGGCGAGCTCATGCGCCTTGGCCACCGTCTCGATATAGGGCGGATCGAGCACCGGCCCGGCGCGGACGATGGTCTCGGAGGCATTGTTGTTGGTGATGAAGCCGATGAACTCGACCGGCATGACGGGAACTCCGTTGTTGTTGGCTAGAGCCATTTCCGTTCCGATAGAATCGGAACGGAGCTCTAGATTCTTGCTTTGACGCGTTTTCTTCACGCGAACCGGTATCCACTTCGCTTGAAAACGCTCTATTGTTTTTCAGACGCCCAGCGCGGAGCGTCCGGCGGAGACACGGGTGGCATCGTCTTGCGGGGTATGGACGCGGCCGCACAGCACGTCACGGTAATGCCGCTCCAGCGGATTGGTTCGCGACAGGCCGTGATTGCTGGTCAGCGACAAGGCATCCTCCACCACTGCCGCGGCGTTATTGGTCACCGTCAGCTTGATGATGTTAGACTCGATCGCGGACAGCCGGAAGCCGTTATCGAAATCGGCGGCGAAGCTGTCGATCAGTCGGGCATTGACCGCGAGCCGCGCCTCGATCGCGCCGACGACCTCTTGCATCCGCGGCAAGGTCGCGAGCGGCGCGCCGAGATTGGCGGGTACCCGCTCCTTCAGGAATGTGACCAGCCAGTCGCGGGCAGCACGGGCGATGCCGTCATAGATCGCGGCGACGAAGATCGCATGCACGGTCGCCTGGGTGACGTCAGGAACCTTCCAGTCGTCGGGCCTGCGGACGTCGATCTCGTAATCCAGCGGAAACACCACGTCGTCGAAGATCACGGTGTGGCTGCCGCTGGCGCGCAGGCCGAGATGATCCCAGGTCTCCTCGATCCGCGTTCCAGGCAGATCGGCGGGAACCAGAAACAAGCCGACACGGGTCTCCGGCTCGTCGGTCTTCGCCCAGACCGAATACCATTTCAGGATCGGCGCGCCGGTCGAATAGATCTTTCGGCCGGTCAGCCGCCAGCCGGTCTCGGTGCGGCGCGCCGTGGTTGCCGACAGGCCGCCGCGCGCGGGCGAGCCGAGTTCGGGCTCGACGCGCAATGCGTTGATCAGCGCCACGCCCTCGACCGTTTCCTTGGCGAGCTTGCGCGAAAGACGTGCCGGCCAACGCGTGCTGCGCGCCATCACCAGATGCTGGATGTAATGCATCGACAGCACCAGCGCGGTCGACGGATCGGCCTTGCCGATGATGCCGAGCACGCGCGTGGCGTCGCGGGCGCCTGCTCCGCCCCCGCCGAGCGCGGCCGGCACGGTCAGCGCCAGCAGGCCCTCGCGCGAAAGATCGGCGAAATTCTCGAAGGGAAAGCTGGCGTCGCGGTCGTGCGCCGGCGCACGCGCGGCAAACACGTCGGCGAGCTGCAACGCGCGCGCGATGTATTCAGGCTCGTTCGCCTGCGGCAGCTCCCTCGCCGCTGTCGTCACCATGTCGCCTCCAGCCCGAGCAGGCCGAGGATCTGCTTGCGCAGCTCGGCAAGATAGGGATCGCCGCGATGCCGCGGGTACGGCCGGGCGACGGCGATGTCAGCCTTGATCCGCGCCGGCCGATCGGAGAGCACGATGACGCGGTTGGCCAGCACCAGCGCCTCCTCGACGTCATGAGTAACGAGCAGCGTGGTAAAGCCCTTGCGCTGCCACAGCGCCACGAGCTCGGACTGCATCGCGATCCGCGTCAGCGAGTCGAGCTTGCCGAGCGGCTCGTCGAGCACCAGAATCTTCGGATCGTTGACCAGCGCGCGCGCCAGCGCCACGCGCTGCGCCATGCCGCCGGACAGCTGGTGCGGATAGGCGTTGCGGAACGAGGACAGGCCGACCAGCTCGATGACATCATCGACGCGGTGCCGCTGGGCCTTCAGGATGCCCTGCGCTTCAAGGCCAAGCGCGACATTGTCCCACACCGTGCGCCACGGAAACAGCGTCGGATCCTGGAACACGACGACGCGCGACGGATGCGGGCCACTGATGCGGACTTCATCTTCGCGCAGCGTGCCGGACCGCGGCTTTTCCAGCCCCGCGACCAGCCGCAGCAGGGTCGACTTGCCGCAGCCGGACGGGCCGAGCAGCGCCACGAACTCGCCCGGCGCGATCGAGAGATTGACATTGTCGAGCACCGGCAGCGTGGCGCCATCGATATCGAAGGCGTGGCTGACGCCTTCGATATCGAGCTCGGCGCCGACCGCAGGATAGGTGATTGCTTCGGCGGCGGACTGCACTACCATTTGACGACGCCCTTCTGCCAGACCAGCAGGCGGTCGCGGGTACGGAACAAGAGCGTGATCGCGCCGGAGCAGAGCAGCGACATCACGATCAGCGCCGCATACATGTTGGCATACGCCGCCCAGCCCTGCGCCCATTGCAGGTACCAGCCGAGCCCGGCCTTGACGCCGATCATCTCGGCGACGACGAGCACGGCGAAGGACGAACCGAGCCCCATGAACAGGCCGACGAACACATGCGGCAGCGCGGCGGGGATCGCGACCTTCAGCACCAGGAACGATGGCTTCGCGCCGAGCGTGCGCGCGACGTCGTAATAGGCGCTGCTGACGCTCGCCACGCCCGACCAGGTCAGCACCGTCACCGGGAAGCCGGTGGCGAGCGCGATCAGGAAGGTCGAGGCGCTCCAGCTCGACGGAAAGGTGAAGAAGGCGATCGGCAGCCAGGCGGTGGCGGGCAGCGGACCGATGAAGCGCAGCACCGGATGCACCCAATAACCGATCTTCTGCGACCAGCCGATCGAGACACCGGTGATAAAGCCGACGGTTGCGCCGATGATGTAGCCGCCGAGCTGCAGCTTGATCGAGGCGAACACGCTGTCGAGCAGCTTTGGCAGATCGTCGGTATAGACTTCGAGGATCGACTGCGGCGGCGGGAAGAACGGCAGCGGCAGCCAGGCGAACTTTGCGGTGGCGACCTCCCACAACGTCACGAAGGCGCCGAACGCCAGCAGCCACGGCGCACGTTTGCGCAACGCCTGCCCGGCGCCACCGAGATAATCCGCGCTGACCGTGCCGAACAGGATGAAGGCGGCGATGACGATCGCGCCGATGCCGAGCGATCCGGTCCGCGACCAGTCGCCGACATCGGGCCAATAAAGGCATGAGAGGCCAAAGGCGAGCCAGACCAGGCTCGCCGCAAGGCCGACACCGTAACTGCCGGAGAGGTTCGAGAACGTGACCGCCGCGCGCGGCGCGGGCGCGGCCGTCGTGTCAGACACTGAATACGTCGACATAGATCCGCTCCGCGAATTTGGCCGTGTCGGTGCTCTGCTTGAACACCTGCACCGTCTTGAGGTCGTCGGCGTAGCCCTTCAGCTCGCGGTTGAGCACCTCGCCGGTCGGATGGTGGTGATGGGTGTGGTAGCGTGCCATTGCCTCGAGATCGGCGAGGCTCGCCGCCTTCGGCGCATAGGGCTGGAACGACTTCGCCGCCTTGTCCGGGTTCTGCGAGGTGAACATCGCCGCGTCGAGCAGCGCCTGGGTGATGGCACGCGCGACTTGCGGCTCTTCCCGTACCAAACTGCCGCGCAGGCCGACGATGCAGCAGCTCTTGTCGCGATATTCGCCGTCGAGGTTGGAGGCGACTTCCTTGTATTGCGCATCCTTCAGCCAGAGATAGGCCAGCGGGTCCGACGACAGGAAGGCCTGCACCTCGCCCTTCTCGACCGCGACGTTGAGCAGATTGCCGGGATAGGCGCGCCAGTCGACGTCCTTGATCGGGTCGATGCCCAACTTGGCGAGCTGGATCGAGAAGAAATTCTTGTCGGGACCGGCGAGATCGCCGACCGCGACGATCTTGCCCTTGAGATCGGCGAGCTCGCCTATGCCGGAATTGGTGCGGGTCAGGACGCGCATGCAGCCGCCATGGGTGCCGGCGGCGATCTTGACGTCAAAGCCCTGCTCCAGCGGCTTCAGCCAGCGCAGCGCCATGCCGAGACCGGCGTCGCTCTTGCCGGTGGCGATCGCCTCCAGCAGCTGGTCGGTCGAGCCCGAATAGTTGACCAGCTCGACGTCGAGATTCTGCTTCTGGAAGAAGCCGTGGTCGATCGCGACCGGCAGCGGCGCAAGGCAGACCGCGCCGGCGTTCCAGGACAGCTTCAGCTTGCGCGGCGCGCCGGTCAAAGCGGGCGCATCGGACGCGGTCTTGCAGATCGGGAATTCGGAGAAGTCGATCGCCGGCGTGATCGCCCGCGGCGCGAAGGCCTGCGCGCTATACGCCCCGATCGGCGCGGCAAAGGCCGCGGCGGCGCCGGCACGCAGCAATGTGCGGCGATCCATCACCGTCTTCTTGTTATCTCTCGACATCATCACTCCTGCATTTCGGCAAGGCTCCGCCCCGCGCGCAAAACCTGTCCGTCTGCACGCCCCGTCGTTCGAAGCTCATGGTTTTAGAAAAAAGCGGATTTCTCCGGCGCGATTGCACTCAAAGCAACGTGCAAATGATGCGGCGCGACAAGTTCATCGTCAATGAAATGGAATTTCGAATGTTGTCGGCGCGACAGCCGAACTCTCCACGATCGCATCGCGCGGCGATGAAAGGATTTTCACGATCATCCCACACGGAGATGCGGCGCGATCACCGCGACTGCATCAAATTTGAGCGTTTTGCGGTCGCATGCGCGATGTCTTCTACGCACGGCATGCTTGACGAGATCATCCTTGCCGCGCAGCCGGCGAATTCAGATTTCCGTTTCGTTGACGGCGAGCGGCTTGCTCATAGACTTGATCGAACGCTGCCGCGCGTTCCGCCGCGCAGCGAATGAATCAGAAAGAAACTTCAAATGCGCAAACTGACCCGTTCGGGTTCTCCCTATACTTTCACCCGCCGCACGGCGGCCGCGCTGATCACAGCCGTGATCACGCTGTCGACGTCGGCTGCGGCACTCGCGGCTGAGGCGATCGTGCTGCGCGTCGGCGACCAGAAGGGCGGCAACCGCTCGCTGCTCGAGATTTCCGGCCTCGCCAAGGACCTGCCCTACAAGATCGAGTGGTCGGAATTCCCCGCCGCAGCCCCGATCCTGGAGGCGATCAACGCCGGCGCGCTCGACGTCGGCTACACCGGCGACCTGTCCTTCCTCACGGTCTATGCGTCGGGCGCGCCGATCAAGGCGATCGGCGGCACGCGCTCCGATGCGCGGACGCAGGCGATCCTGGTGCGCGGGGACTCGCCGATCAGGACGGCGGCCGATCTGAAGGGCAAGCGCCTTGCCGGCACGCGGGGCGGCTGGGGCCAATTCCTGATCAATGCGACGCTGGAAAAAGCCGGCAGCAGGATCGAGGACGCGACCTTCGCCCCGCTCGGCCCGGTCGACGCCAAGATCGCGCTGCTCGCCGGCTCGATCGACGCCTGGGCGGTGTGGGAGCCTTACATCTCCTACGCCACGCTGAAGGACAAGGCGCGCGTCGTCGCCGACGGCGAAGGGCTGACGCCGACCATCACCTTCATCGTCGCTTCCGACAACGCCATCGCGACCAAGCGCGCGGCGGTGCAGGACCTGGTGCAGCGGCTCAACAAGGCGCGGCTGTGGTCGCTCGACCATCTCGCCGAGTATGCCAGGAACACGGCCGAACTGACCAAGCTGCCGGAGGACGTGCTGCTCGCCGCCTACACCGCGCAGAAGACGAGCCCGATCGCGATCGACGAGGCCGTGGTGAAGGAGGTGCAGGCCGCCTCCGATCGCGCCACGCGCTACGGCATCCTCGGCAAGACACTCGACGTCGGCAAGGCCGTCGACCGCAGCTTTACGGCAAGCGCGAGCTTGAACTAGCGGCGCGCGTGAACCGGCACGCTCTTTCCTCACCTCCCCTTGAAAAGGGGAGGTCGGTTTGCGCAGCAAACCGGGCGGGGATCTTGCCTCCGCGAACGCCAGCGTCCGTGGAGCTGTCTCTTATACACATCTCCGAGCCCACGAGACTTAGGAT
>NZ_JAQOSR010000133.1:0-26689 GCF_046718885.1 Bradyrhizobium sp. UFLA01-814
AGACCTCATCCTGAGGAGCCCGCCGAAGGCGGGCGTCTCGAAGGATGGCCACGAGGGCACCGCCACGAAATGCGATACCCCTGCGCTTGCGGGGGAGGGTTGGGGTGGGGGTATTTCCGCAGTCGAGAATCCTTGTGAGGAGAGAGCCCCACCCGGATCGCATCTTACGATGCGACCCGACCTAAGAGCGAGCTTCGCTCGTCTCGACCCCGCAAGCGGGAGGTAAATCGAGAGTGCGGACAAGCCGCCGGATCGCGAACTAGAACGTCAATGCCTTGGCCTGCTTCACCTGCGGCAGCGTCTGTACCTTGGCGAGCAGCTCCGGCGGCACCGCGCCGTCGACCTCGACCAGCGCAATGGCGTCGCCGCCCTGCTTGACGCGGCCGAGATGGAAGGTCGCGATATTGATTTTCGCATCACCCAAGAGGCTCGCGAACGCGCCGATGAAGCCCGGCTTGTCCTCGTTGGTCACGTAGATCATCGACTTGCCGAACTCGGCGTCGACGCGGATGCCCTTGATGTCGACGAGGCGCGGCTTGCCGTCGGCGTAGACGGTGCCGGACACCGAACGCTCCTGGCGTTCGGTGGTGACGGTGACCGTGATCAGGCTTTCATAGTCGCTCTGCGCGGCGCGGACGACCTCGTCCACCACCATGCCGCGCTCCTTGGCGACGACGGGCGCCGAGACCACGTTGACCTCGCCCAGCATCGGGCGCAGCAGGCCCGACAGCACCGCCGAGGTGATCGCCTTGATCTTCATCTCGGCGACGTGGCCCTCATAGGTGATCTCTGTCTTGAGGATGCCGCTCTCGGTGAGCTGGCCGGCGAACGAGCCGAGTTTTTCGGCGAGCTCGATGAACGGCTTCAGCTTCGGCGCCTCTTCCGCGGTGATCGAGGGGAAGTTGACCGCATTGGAAATCGCGCCCGACAGCAGATAGTCCGACATCTGCTCGGCGACCTGCAGCGCGACGTTTTCCTGCGCTTCGGTGGTCGACGCGCCGAGATGCGGAGTGCAGATCACGTTGGGATGGCCGAACAGCACGTTCGAGGTTGCCGGCTCCTCGACGAACACGTCGAAGGCGGCGCCCGCGACGTGCTTGGAGTTCAGCGCGTCGACCAGCGCCTGCTCGTCGACCAGGCCGCCGCGCGCGCAGTTGATGATGCGCACGCCCTTCTTCATCTTGGCGATCGCGGCCGCATCGATCACGTTGCGGGTCTTCTCGGTCAGCGGCGTGTGCAGCGTGATGAAGTCGGCGCGCTTCAAGAGATCGTCGAGCTCGACTTTCTCGACGCCGATGTCCTTGGCGCGCTCCGGCGACAGGAACGGATCGAATGCGATCACCTTCATGCGCAGGCCGAGCGCGCGGTCGGCGACGATCGTGCCGATATTGCCGCAGCCGATCACGCCGAGGGTCTTGGCGGTGATCTCGACGCCCATGAAGCGGTTCTTCTCCCACTTGCCGGCCTGGGTCGAGGCGTCGGCCTGCGGGATCTCGCGCGCCAGCGCCAGCATCAGGGTGATGGCATGCTCGGCGGTCGTGATCGAATTGCCGAACGGCGTGTTCATCACGATGATGCCCTTGGCGGTCGCGGCCGGAATCTCGACATTGTCGACGCCGATGCCGGCACGGCCGATCACCTTCAGCCTCGTCGCCTTCTCGATGAGCTTGGCGGTCGCCTTGGTGGCCGATCGGATCGCGAGGCCGTCGTAATTACCGATGATCTCGGCGAGTTTTTCCTTGTCCTTGCCGAGGTTGGGCTGGAAGTCGACCTCGACGCCGCGATCCTTGAAAATCTGCACGGCGGCGGGAGACAGCGCGTCGGAAATCAGAACTTTAGGTTTTGTCATCTCGATTGTTCCTTTGCCCTGCGGCGGGCGGGTCTCCTGGACCGATGTGGTGAAGTCTCTGATCACTTCTCCCTCTCCCCGCCTTGCGGGGAGAGAGTTGGGGTGAGCGGCAGCCACGGGCGAGGAACAAGCCAAGAGGGCCCTCACCCGGATCGCTGCGCGATCCGACCTCTCCCCGTAAGAACGGGGAGAGGTGACAAGAGAAAACTTAAGCCGCCTTGGGCAACGCTGCCTTGGTCTCGGCGAAGGCCCAGTCGATCCACCGTGTCAGCAGCTCGACATCCTTTGCCTCGACGGTGGCGCCGCACCAGATCCGCAAACCCGCCGGCGCGTCGCGGTAATACGCGAAGTCGAAGCCGGCGTTCTCCTTCTCCACCAGCGCGACCAGCTTCTTGCAGAAGTCGGCCTGTGCGTCTGAAGGAAGCGAGGTGATCGCGGGATCGGTGAACTTAAGGCACACCGAGGTGTTGGAGCGGATCGCGGGATCCTTGGCCAGGAAGTCGATCCAGGGCGTCTTCGCTTTCCAGTCGGCGAGCGCCTTGGTGTTGGCGTCGGCGCGGGCGATCAGCGCCTTCAGGCCGCCGATCGACTTCGCCCAGTTCAACGCATCGAGATAGTCCTCGACGCAAAGCATCGACGGCGTGTTGATGGTCTCGCCTTCGAAGATGCCCTGGTTGAGCTTGCCGCCCTTGGTGAGGCGGAAGATCTTCGGCAGCGGCCAGGCCGGCTTGTAGGTCTCGAGCCGTTCCACAGCGCGCGGCGACAGGATCAGCATGCCGTGCGCGGCTTCGCCGCCGAGCGCCTTCTGCCAGGAGAAGGTGACGACGTCGAGCTTGGCGAAATCGAGCGGCTGCGCGAAGGCGGCCGAGGTCGCGTCGCAAATCGTCAGGCCTTCGCGATCCGCGCTGATCCAGTCAGCGTTCGGCACGCGCACACCCGAGGTGGTGCCGTTCCAGGTGAAGACGACATCCGACTTCGGATCGACCTTGGAGAGATCGGGGATTTCACCATAGGCCGCGTTGAGCTTGGTGACGTCCTTCAGCTTCAATTCCTTGACGATGTCGCTGACCCAGCCCTCGCCGAAGGATTCCCAGGCGAGCGTGGTGACGGGCCGCGCGCCGAGCAGCGACCACAGCGCCATCTCGACCGCGCCGGTATCCGACGCCGGCACGATGCCGATCTTGTAATCGGCAGGCACCTCAAGCACCTCGCGCGTCAGTTCGATCGCGAGCTTGAGCTTGGCCTTGCCGACTTTCGCACGATGCGAGCGGCCGAGGGCGGCGTCCTTGAGATTGTTGGGGTTCCAGCCGGGGCGCTTGGCACAGGGGCCGGAAGAAAAATGCGGCACATCGGGCCGCGAAGCGGGCTTCGCTGCAGTCATAATCTACCCTTCCAGATAGCTGCCTCTCGGTGGGGAGAGGTTTCCCGCGGTCGGGGATAGTGGAAAGGTACCCAAACGTCAAGAAAGTTCGGACTCGTCTGGAACAATCCGGGCATCACGGCTGATTGATGGGACGTCCTCGACCTGCTGGATCGTCTCCTGATCAAGCAAATCTGCCGCCAGAGTCATGATCTTAACCGCCCTGCGCCGGCTCGATACTTTCAAAATGCTCTTCTCGCCGGCCTGCACGATGTACTCGTTGCCGACCCGCACGATCGAATAATCCGACATTCCAATCCCCAGTTGCCCGCCGCCCCGTGGGAGACGTCCGACATACCGGACTCGTTCCGACCCGCAAAATCACGGAGGTCGACTTAGTTTATTGGCTATTAACCGGATCGCAGACCATCCGCTGCCGCAGGTATTGCCCGGTAGATGGCACAACTTCGTGCGCGCGTTTCAAAAGCGAATCGTCATCCCGACATGGCTGCGCGCGAACCCAAGCCGTTCATAGAAGCGCTGCGCATCGACCCGCGTCTGATGCGTCAGCAATTCGACGAGCATGCAGCCTCGCGCGCGCGCCTCGGTGACTGCCCACTGCACCAGCTTCTCGCCGATGCCGCGGCTGCGGCAATGTTTTGCAACGCGAACGTCCTCGAGCAAGCCGCGCGAGCCGCCTTGCGAGCTGATGCCCGGCAGAACCGCAAGCTGCAGACAGCCGACGACGACGCCCTCACCGTCGACGGCGACGACGAGTTGCAAATTGGGATCGCGCTCGACCCGCGCGAAGGCTTCGTAATAGCTTTGCGGCAGCGGGTCTTCGATCCGCTCGCGCGCACTGCCGAGCGGATCGTCCGCAAGCATGCCGACGATGGCGGCGACGTCTTCGCGGCGGGCGCGGCGGATCGTGATGGATGAAGCTTCAGTCATGGCGGCATTCACCTGAGGTCAGCGGACCGGCGGCAGCGCGAGCACGCGCTCGGCGTCGGCGATCCAGCGACGGATCGCGGGATAGCGCGCGAGCTCGAGGCCGCCATCTTCCGCGACACGCGTATAGGCGAGCAGCGAGACGTCGGCGAGCGAGAACGCGTCTCCGACCAAAAATTGCGTGCCCGCCAGATGCCGCTCCAAATGATCGAGCGCGACATAGCCGCGCTTGACGAGGTTCGGATCGATCTCCGAGATGGCCTTGCCGAGATACACGGTCTGAAAGCGGCAGACGGCGACATAAGGCTCGTGGCTGTTCTGCTCCCAGAACATCCAGGCATCCATCTGCGCCGCGCGATAGGGATCGCTCGGGATCAGGTCGCTGCCGCGCGCGAGATAGCGAATGATGGCGTTGGATTGCGCGAGCGTGCGGCCGTCATCCAGCTCAACCGTCGGCACCTGACCCCAGCCGTTTCGCTTGAGGAATTCCGCGGTCCGGCTGCCGCCCTTCATGGTGTCGATCTCGACCCATGTGTACGGCAGCGCCAGCCTGTCGCACACCCATTTCACCTTCAGGCAGTTGCCTGAATTGGCGTCGCCGTAGATTTTCATGTGAGATTGCTCCGCTTGCGGAGCGATATCCGATCAGCCGCAGATTGCGGTGTCAAGCCGAGTGGCGTGGGTCAGAACTTGTAGCCGATTGCAGCACGCACGCTGTTTTGCGTGACCGACGTGTTCTTGACCGGCGTGAACTTGACGTATTCCCACTCGCCTCGCACGAAAACACAGTTCCACAACATGTATTCCAAGCCGAGACCAGCGGTCCAGCCGGCAACGTAGTTGTTCGTCTTCGCATCCGTCACGGTCTGGGAAAACTGCGGTAGGGCAAAGCTGGTCGAACTTCCATCAGCGAAATTGATCGTCCGGTTCACAGAGCTCGTGACAGTGCGCGCAACGTCCATTCGGCCGACGGCAAGACCGCCGAAGATGTACGGCAGAAAGTCACCGGTTGCCCAACCCGCGCGTCCGCGGAACGTCATCTCATCCTTGAGCTTCAGCGCAGCGCTTCCATTCAACGACACGCTGTCTGCCGCAGTGGCGCCGGGTGGCAGGACCAGGGTTGGCTGAGCGACCTGAATCGGCCCCAGACTTCCAAAGGTCGTGGTCGTAAGCCCAGACCAATAGGTATAGTTTGCTTCGACACCCACCACGACGTCGTCATACTGCCAGTTGCGCCCGACAAACGCTCCGAAGCCCGAGCTTTGCGCATTGACCCGGCCAAGCAAGTTGAATTGCGACGTCGGCGCCTGCAGCGTGGTGTTGCGGAAGATGGAGTTGGTCAAGGACGCGACACTCCCGCCGAAGTCGGTGTTGATCCATGTCTGGCCGACCTGGCCGCCGACATACCAGCCGTCCCAGTTTCTGGTTGGCGCGCTGGAAGCGGGGAGACTGCCGCGAAGGAAATCGGGCATGTCGGCCGCATGTGCGCCGGTCATCGCCCCGAACATCATCGCCGCCAGCACCAACCTACGCATTGCAACGCTCCATCCACCGCACCGATTTCGCGTTGATCATCGCCTGTTAACCTTAACCAATCGTTGTCGCCGCCGGTTTTCGAGCACGCAAGTTGCAGAAGGTTCGTGCCATGATGCGGCAAAGAAAAACGGCGCGGGATGGTCCCGCGCCGTTTCAATCGTTAACCGTGAAGGCTTGAAATTAACCCTTGCGGATCAGCGGGGGCGGCGGCGGCGGAGGCGGCACGTCGCAGCAAGGCAGGGCGAAGCGCACGCCGAGCTTGACGTCCTGCGACGTGATATCCCGGAACTGGAACGACGACGGACCAGCATTGCTGCCATCGAACGAGCGACCGTTACCCTGCCCCGCGGTGCCCATGTCGAGATAGCGGTAAGCCAGTTCGACCGTGAAATTGTTGGTGACCTTGTAGGCGACACCGGCATGCACTGCCCAGGCGAGGTTGGTCTTGGTCGCGCCGTCGGCGGCGAAGGAACCGGTGAAACCGGACGCTCCCGGGAACGTGGTGACGTCGGAGAAGGCCGAGGTCTTGATCGTCGCAGCACCGACACCGGCGCCGATGAACGGCGTCAAGCACCACCAGGTGCCGAGATCGGCATAGACGTTCACGAGGCCGACCCAGCTCTGGAAACCGCCATGATAGGCATCGGCGATCGAGTTGGTGGGAAAGGTCACGAAGTCGGTGCCGTTGAAGCTCACCTTCGAGCGGTACTCACCGGTGATGTCGGCGCGGAACCAGCTGTTGAACTGATAGCCGACGCCGATGCCGTAGAGCGTGCCGCCGTCGAAGCCATGGCCAACCTGGGTGAGCGCGCCGGCGGGCAGCGTGTCATACGCGTTGACGTGCAGCCTGCCTTTGCTGCTGGTCATGCCGATGTCGCCGCGCAGGTACCAGCCGCCGAAATCCTGGACCGGCGGAGGAGCATACGCCATCGGAGGTGGCGGCATGATGGGCATGTCGGCGGCGAACGTCGCCGAGGACAACAGAGATGCCGCACCGGCGGCAATCAGGGTCTTTACGCTACGCATTGGCTTCGTCCTTTTGGGCCAAGTGAGGCGACACGAAAGCCCCACGTCTGAAACTCACGGCCGGACGATGGCAGGAAATGTTTAAGCGGCACTTAACCCTAATTTTTAAGGTTGATTTTCTCTCACCTTTCTCTGCAGCTGTCGCTTATGGGTCCATAAATGACGCAGGTCGGCGACGAAACATCGCGATCCCGCCACAAGTGCTAATGAAGCGTTGACGCATGCGTGCCGTTCGCAGGGCACGCGAGCCGCGTGTGTTAGCGAATGCTTAACGCGGGCGTCGCCTCTGCGGCCGAGCCGTTCAGCGCACGGCGTTCGGCATCTTCGGCAGGAACACCGCGAGCAGCCCAATCGCCGGCAGGAAGGCGCACAGCTGATAGACGAAGGCGATCGAGGTGTGGTCGGCGAGCTTGCCGAGCACGGCGGCGCCGAGACCGCCGATCCCGAACGCGACGCCGAAGAACACGCCGGAGATCATGCCGAAGCGATGCGGCATCAATTCCTGCGCGAACACGATGATCGCCGACGTCGCCGACGAGATGATCAAACCGATCACGACCGTCAGCACGGCGCTCGCGAACAGGCCGGCATACGGCAGCGCCAGCGTGAACGGCAGCGCGCCGAGGATCGAGAACCAGATCACGTATTTGCGGCCGAAGCGGTCGCCGAGCGGACCGCCGATGAACGCGCCCGCGGCATTGGCGGCAAGGAAGATGAACAGATAGAGCTGCGCCGCCTGCGTCGAGACACCGAAGCGATCGATCAGATAGAAGATGTAGTAGCTCGACAGGCTCGAGACATAGAGCTGCTTGGAGAACAGCAGCGCGACCAGCACGACGAGCGCGATCCTCACGCGCCGCTGATCCGGATGGTCGGGATGCCGCTCGACGGCGGCCGCCTTCTTGCCCGATATCTGCGGCTTGTACCAGACACCGATGCGCCAGAGGATCACGATGGCAAGGAACGCGATCGAGGAGAACCAGGCGATCGAGGGCTGGCCGAACGGCACCACGATCAGTGCTGCGAGCACCGGTCCCATCGAGGTGCCGAAACTGCCGCCGAGCTGGAACACCGATTGCGCGAAACCGTAACGGCCGCCTGACGCCAGCCGCGCGATGCGCGACGATTCCGGATGGAACACCGCGGAGCCGAGGCCGACCAGCGAAGCCGCGATCAGGATGACCCCATAGGTGTGCGCAACGCTGAGCAGCAACAGCCCGAAGAAGGTGAAGCCCATGCCGATCGCAAGCGAGAACGGCTGCGCCTTCTTGTCGGTGAAATGCCCGACCAGCGGCTGCAGCAGCGACGCCGTGAACTGGAACGCCAGCGTGATCATGCCGATCTGACCGAAGTCGAGCGCGTAATTGTCCTTCAGGATCGGATAGACCGAGGCGATCAGCGACTGCATCGTGTCGTTGAGGAAGTGCGAGAAGCTGATGCCGGCAAGCACGACATAGGCCGGCCCCGCAGCGGCGGCGACCTTCGCGGCCGTCAGCTCCGGCACCAGCACCGGCTCGCCCAGCGCCTGTTTGCTCACGACGGGTTTGTTCAATGCAGCATTCCCGGACAGATTCGCAAAAATACCTCCGTGTCGTACGACGCGGAGGTGAGGCAAACCAGTTGCGTTAGCCGATGGCAGCGATGCGCTGTGTGGCCAGCCGGCGGCCAAACTCTATCCCCGTCACCCTGAGGAGCGCCAACGGGTCCGCGCAAAGCGCGGCCCGATGACAGGCTCCGCGCGTCTCGAAGGGTCGACGGCCCGGCGCTCGCCACATTGCGACAACGGGCCGTGCATCCTTCGAGACGCGCGCAAGGGCGCGCTCCTCAGGATGACGGATCACGAGCTGACGAGGCCGGACGGAGCTTAAGCCGCGGCGGCGTGGCCGAGTGCGCTGACGATGTTGTCGACGACCTCTTCCACCAGGATGCGATCGTCGCCTTCGCCCATGACGCGGATCACCGGTTCGGTGCCGGAGGGACGGATCAAGAGACGGCCATGGCCGTTGAGGCGCTTCTCGCCGTCGGTGATCGCGGATTTGACCTCGGCGTCGTCGAGCGGCTTGCCGCTGCGATAGCGCACGTTCTTCAGGATCTGCGGCAATGGATCGAAACGCCGGCAGATCTCCGACACCGGGCGGCGCAGCTTCTGCACCACGGCCAGCACCTGCAGCGCCGCGACGAAACCGTCGCCGGTCGTCGAATAGTCCGACATGATGATATGGCCCGACGGCTCGCCGCCGAGATTGTAGCCGCCGCTCAGCATCTGCTCGAGCACATAGCGATCGCCGACCGGCGTGCGGACCATCTGCAGCCCGAGGCCCTGCAGGAAGCGCTCCAGCCCGAGATTGGACATCACGGTCGTGACGATACCGGGCTTGGCGAGGCGCCCCTCCTCCTTCCAGCTCTGCGCGATCACCGCGAGCAGCTGGTCGCCGTCGACGATGTGGCCGCGCTCGTCGACCAGGATGACGCGATCGGCATCGCCGTCGAGCGCGATGCCGATGTCGGCGCGCATCTCGCGCACCTTCCGCGAGAGCGCTTCCGGCGAGGTGGATCCGCATTCCTTGTTGATGTTGAAGCCGTCGGGTTCGACCCCGATCGGCACCACGTCGGCGCCGAGCTCCCACAGCGCTTCCGGCACCACCTTGTAGGCGGCGCCGTTGGCGCAGTCGACCACGACGCGCAGGCCGTCGAGCGAGAGATCGCGCGGCAGCGTGCGCTTGGCGAATTCGATGTAGCGGTCATGGACGCCGTCGATGCGGCGGGCGCGGCCGAGGCTCGCGCTCTGCGCCAGGCGGCGGTCGAGCGATTCGTCGAGCAGCTGCTCGATCTGCTTCTCGACATCGTCGGACAGCTTGAAGCCCTGCGGGCCGAACAGCTTGATGCCGTTGTCCTCGAAAAGATTATGCGACGCCGAGATCATGACGCCGAGGTCGGCGCGCATCGACTTGGTGAGCATCGCGATCGCCGGGGTCGGCATCGGGCCGACCAGCAGCACGTCCATACCGACCGAGGTGAAACCCGCGACCATGGCGTATTCGATCATGTAGCCGGACAGCCGCGTGTCCTTGCCGATCACGACGCGATGGCGATGGTCGCCACGCTGAAACACCAATCCCGCGGCCTGCCCCACCTTGAGCGCGAGCTCCGGCGTGATCAGTCCATTGGCGCGGCCCCGAATTCCATCGGTCCCGAAATATTTGCGGCTCATGTAACCCCCAACACGGACCTCTCGAACCACCCGGCGAGAGAGTCCCGAACGCCTACCAGTCTAGCGTGCATCGGCCTTATAGACTGCCAGGCACTAAAATGACTTCAAAAAATATGATGAATCATTACCGGGGCCAAACCCCGCGCTTCGACTTTAACGCACTGAAAGATATAACATTATCGCTCTTTCGGCAACCTCGGGAACGAACCCTGTCCCCTACCCTTTGCCGCTGCGCTTGACGTGCTGGTCGCCCTTGGTGGGGGCCGGCTGGGTGACATTGACGGGGTCGGAACCGGGAAACGTCTCCTCCAGCCCCTCCTCCAGGGCCTCGTCGAGCCGGCGCTTCTCGGCGTTCTCGTCTGCTTTCGGCTTGGAGCCTGATTGGGTCATCGCGCTCTCCCATCCGTCTTCGATTTGGCAGGCCACCCATCCATGCTAGATGACGACAAGATCGAACACCCGCAAGACTTGCTGCTCAAAACAAGGCTCGCGACATCGAACTTGCGACACAGAAGAAGGGCCGGGAACGTCCATGAAGCACATTACCTGCATCGAAGATCTGCGCCAGCTGCACAAGCGCCGGGTGCCGAAGGCGTTTTTCGATTATGCGGACCGCGGCTCCTACACCGAGGACACGCTGCGCGCGAATTCGGAAGATCTGCAGCAGATCAAGTTCCGCCAGCGCATCCTGGTCGATGTGTCCAAGCGCACCCTGGCGACCACGATCCTCGGCGAGCCGGCCGCGATGCCGCTGATCCTGGCGCCGGTCGGCCTGCTCGGCATGCAGCATGGCGACGGCGAGATCTACGCCTGCCGCGCCGCGCAGGCGGCCGGCATTCCCTTCACCCAGAGCACGATGTCGATCTGCTCGATCGAGGACATCGCGGCCGCCGTCGACAAGCCGTTCTGGTTCCAGCTCTACGTCATGAAGGACCGCGGCTTCATCAAGTCGCTGATCGAGCGCGCGATCGCCGCGAAATGCTCGGCGCTGGTGTTGACCGTCGACCTGCAGGTGATCGGCCAGCGCCACCAGGACATCAAGAACGGCATGACGGTGCCGCCGGAATGGTCGCTGTCGAAGCTGATCGACTTCGCGACCAAGCCCGCCTGGGTGTCAGGCGTGCTGCAAGGCAAGCGCCGCACCTTCGGCAACATTGCCGGCCACGTCAAAGGCACCGAAGATCTGACGAAACTGTCGGAATGGACCGCCTCGCAGTTCGACACCTCGCTGAGCTGGAAGGACATCGACTGGATCCGCAGCATCTGGCCGGGCAAGCTGATCCTCAAAGGGATTCTCGATGTCGAGGACGCCGAGCTTGCCGCCAAGACCGGCGCGCAGGCGATCGTGGTCTCCAACCATGGCGGCCGCCAGCTCGACGGCGCGCCGTCCTCGATCGAGGTGCTGCCGGAGATCGTCGATGAGGTCGGCTCGAAGCTCGAGATCATGTTCGACGGCGGCATCCGCACCGGCATGGACGTCATGCGGGCGCTGGCGCTCGGCGCGAAGTCCTGCATGATCGGCCGCGCCTATGCCTACGGCCTCGGCGCCGGCGGCCAGGAAGGCGTCGCCAAGGCGATCGATATCCTCGGCAAGGAGCTCACCACCACGATGGGGCTGTGCGGCGTCAACACCATCGCCGAGATCGACGATCACGTGCTGGCGGTTTAGCCGCCGGCGCTATTATCGTAGCCCGGATGAAGCGAAGCTAATCCGGGTCTTCCTCGCGGATAGATTGGGCCCGGATTGCGCTGCGCTCCATCCGGGCTACGCAATCTTCGTCGTCCCGGGCAAGCGAAGCGCGACCCGGGACCCATAACCACCGATGGCCGTCGTTTCCCAGCGCTGCGGCGACAGCGCGCTTCAGCAACTCAACCCTGTGGTTATGGGTCCCTGCTTTCGCAGGGACGACAGCAGAGCCTGTTCAGCCTCACATCGGCGGTGCGATCCCGTCGCGTCCGACATTGACGCGGTTGGCTTCCAGTGTGCCGTCGTCCTTCTTCACCGCGCCGAAGATGATGATCTTGGCGCCTGGCTTCAGCTCCGACTTGTCGCCGGCGACGAAGGTGACGACCGGGGTGCCCGGCGGCACCACGACTTTCTTCTCGCCGTCCTTGTACTTCACCGTGATGTTCTGGCCGTCGGTGCCCTTCACGGTCTCGGCGACGGTGGCATTGGTCATGGTCGAGTTGGCGCGCAGGTCCCAGGGGCGGAAGCCTTCGGCGGCGCCGCGCTGGTTCTCCGGGAAGATGTGAACCGCGATCGCCTTCTGCGTCCCGTCGGGCTCGGGCATCGCGGTGACGCCGATATAGGAACCTGGCTTGATCTCCGACAGATCGGTCTTGGCGACGCCGAACACCGCGACGTTGTCGGTGGTCCGCACCTTCATGTCGGCGCCGTCGCGCGATTTGATCGACAGCATGGCGCCGTCGACGGCCTCGATGGTGCCGCGAATGCGCACCGCCGGCGGCTGCTGTGCAGATGCAGCCGAGGCAAAGGCAACAAGAAGCAACGCGGCGAACAGCGGCGATTTCGGCATGGTGTCCCTCATGGGTTGGGCTGGCGGATTAGGGAACACCGGGGAATTGGTGGTATTCCGTGCAAGCCACAACTTCTCGCGGAAGCGACGGCTCACACGACAACTACGCGCCGGATGAGGGTGCCGTTACTGCGATAACGGACAGGTGATGCGCTCGCGTGTTCTGATGTGGCCCGTTCAGATCATCATTCCGGGATGGTCCGAAGGACCAGACCCGGAATCTCGAGATCCCCAATGCGCAATTGCGCATTGGGGTTCGACGCTTCGCATCGCCCCGGGATGACATTGTGCGTCACATCGGCGGCGTAAGCCCGTCGCGGCCGACGCTGACGCGATCGGTTTCAAGCGAGCCGTCCGGCAGTTTTTTCATGAAAGCGATGACCTTGGCGCCGGCCTTCAGGTCCGCTCTGTCGCCGGGAACATAGGTCACGACCGGGGTATCGGGGGCGACCTCCACCTTCTTCTCGCCGTCCTTGTATTTGACCAGCAATGTGTGGCCGTCATTGCCGACGACGGATTGCGCGACGGTCGCATTGGTCATGCTGCTGTTCGGCTTCAGATCGTAGGGCCGCGACCCTTCGCCGGTGCCGCGCATGTTCTCCGGGAAGACATGCACCTCGACCGCCTTCGGTGTGCCGTCGGGACCGGGCACGGTGGTCGTGCCGATGAAGGAACCGACCTTGATGTCGGACAGCGCGACCTTGGTGAGACCGAGCACCACCATGTTGCCTGCCATGTGCAGCTTGACGTCCTCGCCGCTACGCGACTTCACCGCGAGCGTATCGCCGTCGACGCTCTCGACGGTTCCACGCACCCGCGTCGGCGTCGGCGGCTGCTGAGCGAGCGCGTAGAGCGTGGACACCGTCACCATCGCGAGCGCAATGAACGGCCGAATGAGATGGGAACGGCTGGCAGGCATAACTGATCTCCGGGAGGGAACGCGGGGGGACTAACACCAGACCCCGTTCCGGAGATGCTATTCCAGGCCTCAAGTCTTTGTGAGATCGGCCTCAACAAGCGCACGCAGTTCCGGCGTGACGTGCGGACGCCGCCCGAACCACAATTCGAAACCGCGCACCGCCTGATGCAGCAGCATGCCCAGTCCATCAGCGGTCTTCAGACCACGCGCCTCTGCCGCCGCAAGCAGCGGCGTCACCAGCGGTACATAGACGAGGTCGGAGACAACCGCGCCCTGCGGCAGCAGACCGACATCGACCTCGAGCGCGGGCTGACCATGCATGCCGAGCGAGGTGGTATTCACCAGCAGGCCGGCGCGCGGCAGCAGCTCATCAACCTTGTCCCAGGCTGCAGGATGAACCCGCGCGCCGAATTGCCCGGCCAGCGCGCGGGCGCGATCGATGCTGCGATTGACCAGATGCACGCGCGCGATGCCGCGCTCGATCAGGCCGAACACCACCGCACGCGCCGCGCCGCCGGCGCCGAGCACCAGCGCGTCTTCGGTCTTGTCCCAGCCCGGCGCGCAGGCGTCGAGATTGTTGATGAAGCCTTCGACATCGGTGTTGGTCGAGCGCAACTCGCCATCGGCGAACCACAAGGTGTTGGCGGCGCCGACGGCACGGGCGCGCTCGTCCGGTGCCGACAGCGCCAGCGCGCGCTCCTTGTGCGGAATGGTGACATTGGCGCCGACGAAGCCGCGCAGCGACAGGCGGAACAGGAAATCCTTGAAATCCTCCGGCGGCACCGCCTCGATCACATAGCCGCCCTCGATGCCGAGCGTGCGCAGCCAGTAATGATGGATCAGCGGCGAGCGGGAATGCGCGGCGGGCCAGCCGATCAGGCACGCGGCGCGGGTTTTGCTTGAGGACGTCATGATTGTGACATCGGCCAAGGCAGGCGCGCTGTCAATCCATCCGCTTCGCGGATGCGGCAACCAGCGCGCTGAGGGCGAACGCGGCGGCTGCGGCGAACCAGATCGCGGCGAGGTTGATCCAGCCATAGGCCAGCGCCCCGGCGAGCGCGCCCGCGACCAGCGCCGCCCACAGCAGCAGGTTCGGCAGCCAGGCCCAGCCCGCGCCGCCGGTGAGCGCGGCGGCGATCAGCTGGCCGGCCTTCACCAGCGCCCCGGTGACATAGGTGAGGCCGAGCCCGGCGCCGCCTTCGAGCTGGAATACGGCGTTCTCGAGCCCCATCGCCAGCACGATGGCGGCGACCGCGGCGCTCGGCAGGCCATAGGCATAGGCCACCGCCGCCGCCGTCAACAGCCACGCCTCGACGAGCAGGAGCAGGGGCTGGCGATGCGCCAGCGCGCTGAGCACGATCAGGCTGCCGGCTGCGGCACCGGCGACGAACAGCACGATCAGCTCCAGCGCTTCCAGGGCGTGCTGCCAATGCCCCTCGGCCAGCGTCACGCCGAGCCGCGTCGAGTTGCCGCTCATGAAGGAGACGAACAGCCCGCCGAGATGCAGATAGCCGATGCCGTCGACATAACCGGCCAGCGCGCTGAGTGCGCAGGCCAGCGCCAGGTTACGGCGGGATTCAAGCATGACGGTGGGAATCGCTCCAAGTGTTCAGAACGACAATGTTCATGAAAGCAGTCGGCTTGGGAAGGAAGGGAGCGAAGCAGTCTCCCCGTCATTACGGGGCAATGCGACAGCATCGAATCCCAATGCGCGATTGCGCATTGGGGAATCTCGAGATTCCGGATTCGCTCGCGGGCGCGAGCGCTCCGGAATGACAATTGGATCAGGCCGCGTCGCGATGCGCGGCGATGATCTGGTCGGCGGCGCGGCCCGTCACTTCGGCCATGCGGTCGAACTGGCGGGTGAAGGTGCCGGCGCCGGCGGTGGCGGAGCGCAGCTCGACGATCAGGTCGCCGATCTCGGATTCCGGCATCGTGGCGCGGACGCAATCCCAGCCGATCCAGCCCTCGCGGGTGTCGAAGCCGAGGATCTGGCCGCGGCGCGCCGACAGGATCGCGTTGATCTTGGCGGTCGCTTCGTTCGGACAGACGATCTCGACCATATGGATCGGCTCCAGCAGCACCGGCTGGCACTGCGGCAACCCCTCGCTGACCCCGATCCGCGCCGCGGTGCGGAACGCAAGGTCGGAGGAATCGACGCTGTGATAGGAGCCGTCGGTCAGCGTGACGTCGACGTCGATCACGGGAAAGCCGAGCGGGCCGCGCGCCAGCGCGTCGACGACGCCCTCTTCCACCGCGCCGATATAGTTGCGCGGCACCGCGCCGCCGACCACCTTCTCGTGGAATTCGAAGCCGGAACCACGCGGCTTCGGCTTGATGTCGAGCACGACGTCGCCGAACTGGCCGTGGCCGCCGGACTGCTTCTTGTGCCGGCCGCGCTGGGTAATGGCCTTGCGGATGGTTTCCTGGTAGCCGATCGCCGGCGGATGCGATTTGACGTTGACGCCGTAGCGGTCCTTGAGCCGTTCCTGCGCCACGCGCAGATGCATCTCGCCCTGCCCCCACAGCACGGTGTCGTGGGTGCGCGGGTTCTGGATCATCGTCAGCGAGGGATCTTCCTCGTTCAGCCGCAGCAGCGCCTGGCCGAGCTTGACGTCGTCCTTGCGGTCGGTCGCGGCAATCGAGATCGACAGCACGGCCGCGGCCGGCTCGACCTTGACCAGCGAGGCCGGCGCCGTCTTGCCGCTCGAGACCGTATCACCGGTCTTGATCGCATCGAGCTTGCCGAGCGCGACAGTGTCGCCGGCCTCGGCCTGCGGCCGCTTGCTGTCATGCGCGCCCGAGACCGCGAGGATGCCGGAGACGCGCCCGCTCTCGCCGCTTGAGGATTGCAGCGTCATGCCGTCGTCGAGCCGGCCCGCAAGCACGCGCGCCAGCGACAGCTTGCCGCCGTGCTGCAAGTGCACGGTCTTGAACACGTAGGCCAGCGCATCCTTTTGGTCCTTGATGCCGAGCCGATTGGCGGTCTCGGCAACGCCGGGCGCCTCATGGCGCAGCGCTTTCATCAGGCGCAGCACGCCGTTCTCGCGGCTCGCAGCGCCGAGCAGCACCGGACAGATCAGGCCTTCGCGCAGTTCGCGGGCGAGATCGTCGAACACGGCATCGCGCGGCGGCTGGATATCCTCCAGCAATTGCTCCATCAGCGCGTCGTCATGATCGGCGAGCTTCTCAAGCATCGAGAAGCGCGCTTCCTTCTCGCGATCGAGATTGCCGCCCTCGAGCGCCATCACCTCCGACGGCTTGTGCTCGCGATAGACGAACGCGCGCTCCAGCGCGAGATCGACAAAGCCTTCGATCAGATCGCCGTTCCAGATCGGGATCTGGCGCAGCACCAGCGGCACGCGCGAGGCTGGCTGCAGCGTCGCAAGCGTCTCGCGGACGCGCTTGTTGGCGCGGTCGATCTTGTTCAGGAATAGAAAACGGGGAATTCCGAGCTCCTCGAGCTCGCGCAGGATGATCTGCAGCTGCGGCAGTTTCTTCTCGTCGGCTTCGCAGACCACGACCGCGGCATCGACCGCCGGCAACGCTGCACGCATGTCGTGCGCGAATTCGACCGAGCCGGGACAATCGATAAAGGTGTAGCTGTCCCCCATAAAGGTGGTGGTGGCGGCGGTCAGGCCTACGCCCATCTTGTGCTGACGCGCCTCGGGGCTGGCATCGCCGACGGAGGTTCCGGCATCGACGCTGCCGGCATTCTTAATGGCGCCAGTGCGCGCCAGGATCGCTTCCAGAAGTGTGGTTTTACCGCTTTGGAAAGGGCCCACCAATGCGATGCACCGTGGACCTCGGGGACTTCTGACGTCTTGTCCCATTGCCGCCTCCTCGTTTTGGAGCTCGGCCCATGATTGGGTCGGCGACCGTTTATGCTCTGCCTGCGTTTGACATTTGGCAAGCGGGAAAACGTCGCTGCGGTGCGGCGTCGCGTAAGTTTGCAATCCCGAGCCATCGTCCGGACAATTGCGGCCGCTGCCTCAGTTCCTTCGCGCAAGTCCCGGAGCAATCTCGCGCAAGCGCGTCGCAAGGTCGAGCAAACGCTGCACGGCGGGCGAGACATCTTCATCGCGCCACGCAATCGTGAGCGGAGCCGTCACCGCCGGCGCGGCCAAGCGGACATACGCCACGCCGCGACCGGTCTGCGCGCTTGCAGCGGCCTCCGGGACGAGCGATACACCGACGCCGGCGGCGATCAGGCCAATCGCGGTTTGCAGATGCAGCACCTCCTGCGCGAGCCGCGGCGTGAAGCCGGCGGCCTGGCACGCGGCGACGATCAGGCCGGTGACCGACGGCTCCGGTCGCGCCGGATACAGCACGAAGGCATCGTCGGACAATTCGGCAAGCGCAATGTCGTCCCTCTCGGCAAGCGGATGCGCGCGCGGCAACGCCGCGACATAGGGCTCCTCCAGGATCAGGCGCTGGGCAAGTCCCGCCTCCGGCAATAGCGCCGGGCGTGCGAAGCCGACATCGATCCGGCGTCGTCGCAGCGCTTCGGCAATCTCGGCCGCCAGCATCTCGTCGAGCACGAGCTCGACGTCGGGACAGGCGTCGCGATAGCTGCCGATGAGATCGGGCAGACCGGCGAACATCGCGGAGCCGACGAATCCGATCGCGAGCTTGCCGGCCTGGCCGCGCCCGACGCGCCGCGTGTCCGCGACCGCGGTCTCGAAATTTGCGAGCAGCGCGCGGGCGCGCGCAAGCAACAGCTCGCCCGCCTCGGTGAGCCTGACAGGACGGCTATTCCGCTGCAGCAACGTCACGCCGAGCTCGTCCTCGAGCTGACGGATCTGCTGGCTCAGCGGCGGTTGCGCGATGTGCAGTCGCTCGGCCGCGCGGGTGAAGTTCAATTCCTCGCCGAGCGCCACGAAATATCTAAGGTGTCGCAATTCCATGCCGGCGGTATAGCACGGCGGCGGGTGCCGTCAGTCATACGCAATAGCTCTGCAACCGTATCGAACGAGTATTGGACCGGACGCGCGAACGCGGACAGCCTGCGGCAAACCACAGGGAGTCTCCATGACGGCGCTTGAAAAAGCCTTCGCGGATGCAGCCGCGGCAGGCATCACACAACAGAAGATCGATATCGGCGGCCTGCGCGTCAACGTCGCGCGCTTCGGCAAGGGGCCGCCGATGCTCCTGCTTCACGGCTGGCCGGAGTTCTGGCTGGTGTGGCGCCCGCTGATGCTGCGCCTCGGCGACAGCTTCGAACTGATCGCGCCCGACTTGCGCGGCTGCGGCGACACCGGCAAGCCGACACCGGGGCCCGATGCGTCCGCAACCGCGGAGCGCCACGCGCTGGATATGTTTGCCGTCATGGACGCGCTCGGCCATGACCGCTTCGGCGTAATCGGCGGCGATCTCGGCGCCTATGTCATGCAGGCGATGTCGCATCGACAGCCGCAACGGCTGACCGGCACGCTCTATCTCTGCACGCCCTATCCGGGCCTCGGGCACCGCTACGGCCAGCCCGGCCACCTGATCGAGGTCTGGTATCAATACTTCCAGCAGCTGCCATGGGCCGCGCAACTGGTCGGAAGCTCGCGCGAGTCATGCCGGCTCTACTTCCGACATTTCCTCGACCACTGGTCGGGCGACGATCCCGCCGTGTTCGGCGAGCTGCTGGAAGCCTATGTCGACAACTTCATGAAGCCGGGCAACATCCAGGGCGGCTTCGACTGGTATCTCTCGTCCGCGCCCAATCGCCGGCGCTGGCTGGAAGGCAAGCTGCCGGCGCAGCCGCGCATCGACGTGCCCTCGCGCTTTCTCTGGGGCCGTCGCGATCCGTTGATCGCGCCCGAATGGTCGGACAGGTTGGGAGACTATTGGAGCGAACCTTCGATCAGGTTCGTCGAGACCGGGCATTACGTTCACGCCGAGGCGCCCACGATCGTTGCCGAAGAAGCGAGCGGCTTCTTCGGCAAGCTGATCAACCGCAAGGGCGCGCGTTAGCGGCCCGGACGCAGCTCCAGGCTCTCGAGGCCGGCGGCGATGTTGATGCCGACCTGGCCCTGCACGCTGAGCGGCTGCAGGGCGATCGTGTTGTCGGAGCCGCCGACCAGCACGTTGCCGCCGACGCCGACACCGAGCGTCGCGCTGCCCTGCGCGCCGGCATAGTTGCCGGAGAGCGCACCCGGCCCGAGCCGCTCCACCGGTGCGTAGAGGCCCCAGGCCAGCGCCGATTCCTGGGTGATGCCGAGATCGATGCCGACCTTCTGGATGGTCGCGATGTAGCGATCCTCAGGCAGACCATTGGCGCGCAGCACGCAACCGAGATGGGTCACGGAACCGACGATGAAGCCGACGCTCGCGCCACCGCGGCATTCCAAGACGCCGACCTGCACGCGCTGGATCGGCTGTTGGGCGCTGGCGCCGACGATTGCGGTCAGCGTGGCAATGGCAGCACCGGCGAGGAGAGTGAAGCGACGCATGGCGGAGTCTCCAGCTGAGAGGCATGACGCGAGCAGAGAACAGAACGGCGCCGTGTCTGCGGCGCCGTCCGCATCCTATGCCACAACACCGTATGTCCAGCCAGAATTTGCGGTGCCCGGTCACCGATTGTCAGGAGATGTTGCGACGCTGCTATGTTCCTCCCGGCCTGCCGATGTGGTCGAGCAACGGACAGCAAACAACAGACAACAAAAAAGAGGCCCGCTTTCGCGGGCCTCTTGATGAGACACCAACAACTTAGTGGTGGTGATGATGACGGTGGTGACGGTGATGCCGGCGCGGACCGTTGTAGCGGACCGGCTCGAGATCGATGCCGGCGATGCCGGCCGCAACGTTGAGGCCGGTCTGGCCCTGCACGCTGACCGGCTGCAGCGCATAGGCGTTGTTCGGGCCGCCGAACAGGAAGTTACCGCCGGCACCGAGGCCGACCGAGGCGTTGACGCCGACGCCGCCGTAGCTGCCGGCCAGCGCACCGCGCGGGAGCTGCGTGGTCGGCGCGCTCACGGCCCAGGCGAGCTGGGTCGTCGCGGTGACGCCGAGGTCGACGCCGATCCGCTTCACGGTCGCAACATAGGGCTCGGGCCGACGGCCGCCGCTCTGGAACACGCATTCGAGGCGCGCGACAGAGCCGACAACGAAGCCGACATTCTCGCCGCCCTGGCATTGCAGGACCCCGGCTTGAACCTGAGGCGCCGCGTTGGCGGTGGCGAACGGCGCCAGCAACGCAAGCGCTGCAAGGGTGAGGGTCGAAAGTCGCATTGAACTGTCTCCGCAAGGTGAACTGAATTTGCGCGGCGGACAGGAAGGAAGGCTCGTGTCCAAAACAAGGCAGTGCGCAAAGACGCCGTAAAAACTTCCCGCGTGTGGCATCGATGTTCGCACACACGCGCGTGAGGTGAGCAGGATGTGATTTGACTCGTCGAATCTACCGGCGCGCGATTCAGCACACAAACAAAAACGCTCCCGCACCAGGTGCGGGAGCGTTTTTCAAGTTCGGATCGACCTACCGCAGATTACCGCAGAAGCGCTGGATGCGCTTGCAGGCATCCTCGAGATCGGAGGTCTTGGTGGCGTAGGAGATGCGGAACGCGGGGCCGAGCCCGAATGCCGATCCCTGCACCACGGCGACACCTTCGCTCTCGAGCAATTCGGTGACGAACACCTCGTCGTTGTCGATCAGCTTGCCGGACGGCGCCTTCTTGCCGATCGTGCCGGCGCAGGACGGATAGACGTAGAATGCGCCTTCCGGCCGCGGGCACTCGATGCCGCTCGCCTGGTTGAGCATCGACACCACGAGGTCGCGACGCTCCTTGAACACCTTGTTGTTCGCGGCGATGAAGTCCTGCGGACCGTTGAGCGCCTCGACCGAAGCCCACTGCGCGATCGACGACGGGTTCGAGGTCGACTGCGACTGGATCGTCGCCATCGCCTTGATCAGCTGCGCCGGGCCGCCGGCATAGCCGATGCGCCAGCCGGTCATGCAGTAGGCCTTCGACACGCCGTTCACGGTCAGCGTGCGATCGTACAGGCTCGGCTCGACCTGCGCCGCCGTGGTGAAGACGAAGTCGTCATAGACGAGGTGCTCGTACATGTCGTCGGTCATCACCCAGACATGCGGATGCTTGACCAGCACGTCGGTGATCGCCTTGAGCTCGCTCTTCGTATAGGCCGAGCCGGTCGGGTTCGAGGGCGAGCACAGGATCACCCATTTGGTCTTCGGCGTGATGGCCTTCTCGAGATCTTCCGGACGCAGCTTGAAGCCGGTCGAGGCCGGGCAAACCACCGGCACCGACTCGCCGCCGGCGAGCGCCACCATCTCGGGATAGCTGACCCAGTACGGCGCCGGGATGATCACCTCATCGCCCGGATTGATGGTCGCCATCAGCGCGTTGTAGAGCACCTGCTTGCCGCCGGTGCCGACGATGACCTGGTTCGGCTTGTAGGTCAGGCCGTTCTCGCGCGCGAACTTGTTGATGATGGCTTCCTTGAGCTCCGGAATGCCGCCGACATCGGTGTACTTGGTCTTGCCGGCCTCGATCGCGTGGATCGCCGCCAGCTTGATGTTGGCGGGCGTATCGAAGTCAGGCTCGCCGGCGCCGAGGCCGATGACGTTGCGGCCCGCGGCTTTCAGCGCGCGTGCTTTGTCCGTGACCGCGATCGTCGCGGACGGCTTCACACGGTCGAGCGCAGCGGACAGGAAGGCCATTATCATCTCCTGGCAAACGTCGTGAGCCGTTGGGCCACGACTTGATTTGAATGGGATCGCGGCACCCTAGGCCTGTCGCCGCTGCACCGCAAGAAGCTTGGCGGTAAAGCACGAAAACTTTCGCGCATGGCTCGCCGCGCGCGCAATTTTCCGCAAGTTCCGGCGCCGGATGACTCATATCCGGCAAGGCCGGTGACCATAGCTCCGGCCTTGCCGGCAGGGCCTTCGGCGGCATGCGCCGGCACGGATTGCTCCGAGGACAATGCCGCGCGGCACCTGCCCGACAGCGCTAGCGGCGGGCCGTCAACGCAGACCGGCGCGTCGTGCCGCCAAGGATGCCGCGTTAAGGTTTGTGGGTTGCAGCGCGCCGGTCATGGTCGCGACCTTGGTATCGACCTTGCCATCGACCGGCACCGTGCATAGCGTCGCGCAGGCGTGATCCGAGTTGTTCTGCCGTGTTGATGGAATCGTTCTGCACGCGTGCAGTGCGGTAGACGTTTCGACTTTTTCCACACTGCAGGGCTTGCGACGCACCCCCGTCGGCATCATTGTTTAGCGGCGTTGCGGTGTGACAGGCCGCGCAATTCGAGCGTACCGTCTCCCTGACCCGAGTGAACACCGACGCAATGTACAAGCTCTATTCGATGCAGCGCTCCGGCAACAGCTACAAGGTCCGGCTGGCGCTTGCCGTGCTGAACACGCCGTACGAGGCGATCGAGATCGACATCCTGCGCGGCGAGAGCCGCACCCCGGAATTCCTGGCCAAAAATCCGAGCGGCCAGGTGCCGTTGCTCGAGGTCGCCGAAGGCCGCCATCTCGCCGAGTCCAATGCCATCCTCTGGTACGTCGCGATCGGCACACCGCTGGCGCCGGAGTCGCGGATCGAGCGCGCCGAGGCGCTGCAGTGGATGTTCTTCGAGCAGCACGCGCTGGAGCCGAACATCGGCGCCGCCTATTTCTGGCTGTCGCTGGTCAAGGGCGGACGCGACCTGCAGACGCACGCGCTGGAGGACTGGATGGAGCGCGGCTATGCGGCGCTGCAGGTGATGGAAAATCACCTCAAGGAGCACGCCTATTTCGCCGCCGGACAGCTCACCGTCGCCGACATCGCCCTCTACGGCTATACCCACGTCGCCGACCGCTGCGACTTCGACCTGGCGACCTTTCCGTCGATCCGCGCCTGGCTCAAGCGGGTCGAGCAGACCCCCGGATTCGTCTCGATGGACTGGCAGCCTGGTACCGAGGCCGAGCCTGAACCCCGCCTCGCGGCCGGCGTCTGAACGGCTGGGTGTGAATCCAGGGAATAACGGGGAAACTGCCTAAATAGCGGGCAGAACCCGCGCTACCGCCGTATTTTAGCCATTTTTGGACGGCGCCGCCGCCGCAATGTTGCCGGTGACAACCGGCAGATTCGCGCGGATGTCGCGAGTGATTCGCTCGCGGCCTGAGGGATTTAGACCATGAAACGGTGGTCCGGCACGGCAGGCTTCGATGGCCGCCCTGCCCCGGTGGCATCATCCCGGCTGACGAACGCGATCGCCGCGTCGCTCGCGCTTGGCGCGCTGACGCTGTGCCTGGTCGTCGCCGTGACCGTGCTGTCGAGCAACATCACCATGGCAACGGCGATCCCGGCGTAATCAAGCAATTTCCGGTTGGCACCTGATCCGCGGCAAGGCGCGGGAGAGACAGCGGCGCGACATGATGAAGACCCCCGTCGGACTTGTGACCGTGACGCTGTCGGCGGCGATCCTGCTGGCGGCATCGCTCCTGATCGTGACCGGCACGCAAGGCGAAGACCACGCACGCCCCGCGCATGTCACGACGCCCGCCGCCAAGCCGGCCCCGCACCACTAAAGCGCGATGAGATCAGGTCGAACGGCGGCGGCAGTGTGCTCCCTCGCCCCGTTCTTACGGGGAGAGGGCTGGGGTGAGGGGCCATATCCGCATATACCGTGATGGCTGCGTTTGCGGAGAGTCCCCCTCACCCGGAACGCATCTAACGATGCGTTCCGACCTCTCCCGCATGCGGGGCGAGGTGAAGCATTAGCCCCATTTGTGGAAGATGAGAAACGCGCCGGCGGCGATGAACGCAAATCCGAGCGCGTGATTCCAGCCCAGCGGCTCCTTCAGGTACAACACCGAGAAGGCGGCGAACACGACCAGCGTGATCACCTCCTGCATGGTCTTGAGCTGCGCCGCCGAGTAGACCGCGCTGCCCCAGCGATTGGCCGGCACCGCCAGCCAGTATTCGAAGAAGGCGATGCCCCAGCTCACCAGGATGACGATGGGGAGCGAATGATCCTTGAACTTGAGATGGCCGTACCAGGCGAAGGTCATGAAGACGTTCGAGGCGAACAGCATCAGGATCGGCAAAAGCGAAGGCGAAATGGCGGGCATCGATTGTCCTCTTGCAAGCAAAGCACGCGGTAACCCGCAGGCACGGAACCGGGTTCCGCGCCGATCTGCATATCATTTGATTTGAAAGCAGCGAAAGCTGGTTCGGCCCTCGCAACGCCCGCTTAACGGTCGTCACGGAAATGCCGGCGCCGTTGCGGCCCTGTCGTCAAACTGCGGCTTTATCGTTCGTTTGACAGACAGCGAGAACGCGCATGCGGTTCGACTGGCGTGCCATTTCAGGTCCGGCCCTGACGGCGATCACGGCATCCGCCGCCTTCCTGATCGATCGCCTCGTTGTCGCCGTCCCCAATCCCGCGCCGCTGTTCGTCTGCATCGTGGCGCTTGCGAGCTCGATCAGCGGCATCACCTCCGGCCTGATCTCCGCCGCGATCGCGGTGGCCGCCTCGGCGCTGTTCTTCCTCGATCATCGCGCGCTGCCCGGTTACGACACAGCCGACGTCGTGCGGATGCTGATGCTGGCGGCGACCGCGGCCGGCACCGCCGTGATCACCGGAATGCTGCGGCAGAAATGGATCGACGCCTTTGCCGCCGACCAGCAGCATCACGCGACCTCGGAGCGGCTCGCCGCCGCGCTCGACCAGGTCGACATCGGCATCGTGCTGCTCGACGCCGACACCCGCGCCGACTTCATCAACCGCGCCTTCCGCGACTATTTCGCGCTGTCCGATGCGCAGGCCGACAGCAGGCCGCCCTTCGTCGCGCTGATGTATCACGGCCGCGATACCGGCGCCTATGAACTGCCGGAGGACGAGCTGAGCGCATTCATCGCCGAGCGCATCGCGATGATGCGTGCCGGCGACTCCACGCCGATCAATCTCAGCCTCGCCGACGGCCAGGTGCTGCGCTTCAGCTGCACCGCACTGCCCGACGGCGGCCGCATGCTGAGCTACACGCCGGTCACCGACCTCGTACGGCACACCGACGATCCCGCCAAAGCCGACGAATACCGGGCGCAGCGCGCCGGCCGCGAACGCCATCTGGCGCGACTGCTGCGCGCCGCCGAGTGAGGCGCGACCTCGTCCGCAATTGATCCTGCGAGATAGCGACGGTAGAATCTCGCGGGCGGTGCGGACGCATCGCCCGCAAGCAGGATCATCCAGGAATCTCCATGGCCGACGACGTCACCATCCGCTTCGTCACGCGCGACGACTACGCCCAGTGGCTTCCTCTGTGGGACGGCTACAATGCCTTCTATGAGCGATCCGGGCCGACCGCGCTCGCGCCCGAGATCACCGCGATGACGTGGGAGCGTTTCTTCGATGCCTATGAGCCGGTGCATGCACTGGTCGCCGACGCCGGCGGCAGATTGCTCGGGCTGACGCATTATCTGTTTCACCGCTCGACCACGGCGATCGCGCCGACCTGCTATTTGCAGGATCTGTTCACCAGCGAAGCCGCGCGCGGCAAGGGCGTTGGCCGCGCGTTGATCAACGGTGTCTACACGCAGGCCAGGCTCGTGGGTTCGCCGCGCGTCTACTGGCAGACGCATGAGACCAACCACACCACGATGCAGCTTTATGACAAGGTCGCGGACAAGCCCGGCTTCGTCATCTATCGCAAGATTGTCTGAGCCCGCATCCGCGCCTGTGGATTGAACAGAGGTGTCACCGGCACGTTACAAAGCCCGGCTAGGCTTGCGCTCGCGCAGATCAGGCCCCCCGTCTCAGATCTTCGCCGAGCGGTCCCCGTCAGTCGCCGCGTCTGACCGGGACCGCTTTTTTTGCGACATCTCATTTTGCGACATCGCCATTTTTGCGACTTTGCCATGCGCGATCGGCGGTAGGACGGCACCTTGCCGGGCCCTGGCGTGCTTGTCACAATGCGCGGCACCCCTCGCCTATCCCACAGGATTGTCTCATGGAAATTCGTAATCTCGGCGGCTCCGGGCTGCGCGTGTCCGCGGTCGGCCTCGGCTGCAACAATTTCGGCCAGCGCACCGACCTCGAAACCTCGCGCAAGGTGATCCACAAGGCGATCGATCTCGGCATCACCCTGTTCGACACAGCCGACATCTATGCCGGCATGGGCGGCTCGGAGACCGTGCTCGGCACCGTGCTGGGCAACCGCCGCAAGGACATCGTGCTCGCCACCAAATTCTCCAAGCCGATGGCGACCGACGGCACCAAACAGGGCGCCTCGCGGCGCTACATCATGTCGGCGGTCGAAGCGAGCCTCACCCGCCTGAAGACCGACTATATCGATCTCTACCAGCAGCAC
>NZ_JAQOSR010000134.1:0-25876 GCF_046718885.1 Bradyrhizobium sp. UFLA01-814
GCCATCCCCGCCTCCCCCTTCAGATCGGTCTTAGAGAATCGCAGATTCCCCTTTGCGCAAAGCCCTCGCAAGCGGGATAGGGAGCAGGCCGCCTTTGCGGCCGCAATCCAATCTCATTACGCGCTAGGCGATCGCGACGATCTCCAACTCCTGATCGCCGGCGCCTGCGACGTCGCCCACGGCCTTGCCCATCAGCGACCTCGCCACCGGCGAGACAAAGGAAATCGAGCCTGCCTTGGGATCGGCTTCGTCCTCGCCGACAATGCGATAGGTCTGCACCCGCCCATCGGCGCGGCTGAACGTCACCGTGCTGCCGAAGGCGACGATTTCGGTGGAAGCAGGATCAGGCACGACCTGCGCGGTGCGGAGCCGCTCCGTGAGATAGCGCACGTCGCGTAGCGGAACCGCCGACTGCCGCCGCCGTTCGTTGACGTCGTCCAGCTGTTGCGCGGCCTCAAAGGCCTCGCGCGCCGCCTGGAGCTCACGCTCCAGCGCCTTGCGTCCGGCTTCGGTCACCAGGTTGGGATGCGGCGAAATGGGACGGTCCGGCAACAGCGTTTCGGCCGCCGTCTCGGCACTTTCTTCCTTGGTGAAGGCAACGCTCAATCCGGAACTCCATCGATGAGGCCAGCAGCATAGCCCCGCCCCACGCGCCCCGCTAATGCGCGAAGGGATTAGGCGGAATCTAATGCGAGGCAGGCTGCTCGGCTTTGCTCCGTCTGCCAAAGCGGTTCTTTACACCCTCGCGCCAGCCCTGGAAGGTGACAAAGAGCATCGGCACCAGGAAGATGCCGACCGAGCTTGCGGCGAGCATGCCACCGAACACCGCGGTGCCGACCGCACGGCGGCTGATTTCCGCAGCGCCGGTCGCGACCACCAGCGGCACCAGGCCGAGGATGAAGGCGATCGAGGTCATCATGACCGCGCGGAAGCGCATTTGCGCGCCCATCGTCGCGGCTTCCGCGATCGGCCTGCCGGCCTCGCGCTGCTCCTTGGCGAACTCGACGATCAGGATGCCGTTCTTGGCGGCGAGCGCGATCAGCACCACGAGGCCGATCTGGCCGTAGAGATCGAGATTCAGACCCGCAAGCTTGATCGCAAGATAGGAACCGAACACGCCGACCGTGACCGACAGCAGCACGGGAATCGGGATCGTCCAGCTCTCATACAGCGCCACCAGGAACAGATAGGCGAACAGCACCGCGAGCCCGAGGATGATGCCGGTCTGGCCGGAGGCGGCCTGCTCCTGATAGGCGGTGCCGGTCCATTCATAGGAATAGCCGGAAGGCAGCGTCGATTTGGAGAGGTCGGCCATCGTCGCGATCGCGGTGCCCGAGGACACGCCTGGCGCCGGGCTGCCGTTCACGGTGACCGAACGATAATTGTTGTAGCGGGTGATCACCTGCGGGCCGGTCACGATCCGCAAGGACGCGATCGAGCGGATCGGCACCATCTCGCCGCCGCTGTTGCGCACATAGATCTGCCATATATCGGGGATGTCGCGGCGGTTGGCCGCGTCGCCCTGCACATTGACCTGCCAGGTGCGGCCAAACAGGTTGAAATTGTTGACGTAGATGCCGCCGAGCGTGGCCTGCAGCGCGGTGAAAACGTCGGCCATGTTGAGGCCGAGCGCCTGCGCCTTGGCGCGATCGATATCGAGAAAAACCGATGGATTGGTCGCGGTGAAGGTCGAGAACACGCGGGCCAGATTTGGATTTCGGTTCGCTGCGCCGATCAGCCCGCCCATCACGCTGCTGAGCGAAGCCGGATCCTGCCCTTCCAGCGCTTCCAGCTGATATTCGAAGCCGCCGGAGGTCGAAAGCCCGATGATCGGCGGCAGGTTGAATGGCAGCACCGAGGCCTGACGGATCTGAGATCCCCCGACGAAGGTCTGCCCGATCGCCGCCTGCACCGAGTCGGTGACGGCCTTGCGATCGGCGAACGCCTTCATGCGCGCCACCATGAAGGCCGAATTCGGCTCGCTGGCACCGTCGAGCAGCGAGAAACCGATGATCGACAGCACATGGTCGATCGCCGGATTCTTCTTCAACAGCGCCTCGACCTGCTTGGTGACCTCGCTGGTGCGCGCCACCGATGCGCCGTCGGGCAATTGCACCGCGATGAAGAAGGCGCCCTGGTCCTCCTCGGGCAGGAAGCCGGTCGGCGTGATCTTCGACACGCCGAACACCGCGCCGGCAAACACCAGCACCGCGACCAGCGAGAGCACAGCCACACGAACCAGCCGTTGCACCACGCCGGCGTAGCGATCGCGCACCCAGTCGATGCTGCCGAGCACCCGCCCCATGATGCCGCGGCGCGGTCCGCCGTGGCGCAGGAACACGGCGCACAGCGCCGGCGACAACGTCAGCGCATTCAGCGCCGAGATCACCATCGCGGCGCTGATCGTCACCGCGAACTGGCGGAACAGCGTGCCGGAAATGCCCGGGATGAACGCGATCGGCACGAACACCGAGAGCAGCACCAGCGAGATCGCGATGATCGGCGCGGTGATCTGCGCCATCGCCTTCTTGGTGGCGTCGGTCGGCGACAGCTCCGGCTCCTCCTCCATGACGCGCTCGACGTTCTCGACCACGACGATGGCGTCGTCGACCACGATGCCGATCGCAAGCACCATCGCCAGCAGCGACACCGTGTTGGCGGAATAGCCGAGCGCCAGCAGCACCGCGAAGGCGCCGATCAGGCTGACCGGAACCGCGACCGCCGGGATCACCGTGGCGCGCAGATTGCCGAGGAACAGGAACACCACGATCACGACGAGCACGAAGGCCTCGCCGAGCGTCTTCATCACCTCCTTGATCGTATCGGACACGAAGGTGGTGGAGTCGTACTGCACGAGATAGGTCAGCCCCGGCGGAAACCGCTCCGACAGCCGCGCAAGCGTGGCCTGCACCGCCTTGGCCGTGGTCACGGCATTGGCACCGGGCGCGAGATAGATGCCCATCGGCACGCCGGGATTGCCGTCGATCCGCGACTCCGAATCCATGTTCTGCGCACCGATCTCGACGCGAGCAACGTCCCTGATCCGCAGCACCGATCCATCCGGATTGGCCCGCAACACGATGTCGCCGAACTGCTTGGATGTCGTCAGGCGGCCCTGCGTCTGCACATTGAACTGGAACTGCTGGTCATTGCTGATCGGACGTGCGCCGATGCGGCCGACCGGCGCCTGCACGCTTTGGGCCCGGATCGCAGCGATCACGTCCGACGGCGCCAGATTGAGGCTGGTCAGGCGCTGGGTGTCGAACCAGATCCGCATCGAATAGTTCAGCTTCGCGAACAGCGAGGCCTGTCCGACGCCCTGCGTGCGCGAGATCGCATCCAGCACGTTGATGATGGCGTAGTTGGTGATGAACAGCGGGTCCTGCTCGCCGCTCTTGCTGTACAGCACGATGAATTGCAGCACCGCCGAAGATTTCTTCTGCACGGTCAGGCCCTGCGCCTGCACCTCGGTCGGCAATTGCGCGAGCGCGCTCTGCACGCGGTTGTTGACGTTGACGGTGTTGATATCGGGATCGGTGCCGAGCGCGAAGGAGACCGTCAGCGTGTAGCTGCCGTCATTGCCGCTGGTCGACTTCATGTAGAGCATCTTGTCGACGCCCACGACCTGCGCTTCCAGCGGCTGGGCGACGCTCGATTCCACCACTTCAGCCGATGCGCCGGGGAACACAGCGGAGACCGTGACCTGCGGCGGCACGATGTCCGGGAACTGGGCGACCGGAATCTGCATCAGCGCCAGCGCGCCCGCGATCGTGATCACGAACGCGATGACGATCGCAAGCCGCGGACGATCGACGAAGACAGCGGAAATCATGGGTTATTGCCCGTCGATTTCGGCGTGCTGCTGGCGCCGCCGTCCGCCGAAACTTTCATGCTCGACTGGATCAGCGCGCTAACAGGCCCCGGCGCCACCACCTCGCCCGGCTTGACCTTCTGCAATCCCTCGACGACCACCTTGTCGCCCAGCGAGATGCCGCTCGTCACCGCCGCAATCGTTGCGGTCGATTGCCCAAGCTGGATCCGCCGTTGCTCGGCCTTGTTGTCCGCGCCGACGACATAGACATATTCACCCTGCTGGTCCGACAGCACCGCCGAACGCGGGATCGCCAGCACCTCGACCGGCTGCACGCCTTCGAGGAGAACGGTCACAAACTCATTGTCGGTCAGCTCGCGGACCGAGCCGCCGGCTGCGACGGAGGTGTAGGTTGACGGGTTGGGGATGACGCCGCGCAGGGAGATGGTGTCGGTATTCTGCGCGATCGTGTTGTTGACGAAATTCAGCTCACCCGTCTTCTCGTAGAGCCGGCCGTCCGTCAACCGCAGGCGGATGACGACGGCCTTGAAGCCGCCGCGCGTCGCATAGCGGTCGCGCAGATCGAGCGCCTCGCGCACCGGCACGGGAAAGGTGACATACATCGGGTCCTGACTGACGATGGTCGTCAGGGTTCCCGAGCTCGGCGTCACGACGTTACCCTCGGTCACCGCGGTGCGTCCGATCCTGCCGTCGATCGGCGAGTGGATCATGGTGTAGTCGAGATTGATCTGGGACAGGTCGACCTGCGCCTGCGCGGCCTGCACCTGCGCCTCGAGGCTCTGCTGGTTGGCGACCGCCGCATCAACATTGGATTGCTGGCCGGCCGGACCGCCCATCAGGGCCTTGGCGCGGTCGGTGGTCAGCTTGGCGTTGACCAGCGTCGCCTGCAATTGGGCCACCTGTGCCTTCTTCGATGCAAGATCGGCCTCGAACGGTCCGCGCTCGAGTTGATACAGGAGATCGCCGGCCTTGACTTCGGAGCCTTCGACGAAGTTCCGCTTCTCCAGGAATGCCGTGACGCGCGCCACCACATTGACGCGGTTGGGGGCCTCGATGCGTCCGAGAAATTCACTGGTTTCGGTGACCGGCCGCTTCACCGCCTCGAACACGCCCACGGCAGGAGGCCCGGGCGGCCCCGCCTGCGCATGGGCCGCTGATACTCCCGCCGCCACCAATCCCGCCGATACGAGAAGCCCTGCCAAACGACCGCGCATGCGTTCCGTATCACTCATGCAGTCCAACCCTTCGGCTACCAACAGACGCTACGAGACGGATATGACGTCGAGTTCCCTCAGACCCGAAGGTCAGGATGGGCAGGTGCGTTGCAGCAGATCATAACGCGGCCGATCCGACAATCCTGCAACTCGACCGCGATCGTTGCGCCGATCCCGACGACAGCCAGCTTTCAAGAGCGCTGCAATGCCACCATGACACAGCCATTGCGGCCGCACGGGCCGGCTCAGTGCATGCCGCCGGCGCCGAAAGCTCCCGTCAATGTGATCCACGCGAGCGCACCCTCGGTACGGTCGCGGTCAGGCTGCCGCTCACAGCGCGATGGCGTTCTTCAAGCGAGCGGTGTCTTGATAGGCAGGCGACGCCAGATGTTCGGATAGCCATGGCCGCGCGCGCTTGCCGCTGACCTCGTGCGCGCCATCGAAGACGTCCATGTCGATCAAATGTGGATGGCCTGACGATGCGTAGATCGACTGCATTTGCGAAAACTTCTCATCGCGTCCAAGTTCCACGGCGTTTGCACCGTCACGGCTCCCGATCTCGACGAACAGCGGGCACGGGCAGAGCAGGTACGCCAGCTCTGCGCCGGTGTACTTGGCGCGGCCGTTGCTGAAATGAATGTAAGCCGCAAGTTCGACGCCGAGATTCTTGCTGATCACGGGCGACGTCAGAAACCTCCTCTCGTCGCGCATATATCCGGAGACGACGGTCGGCCGCATCCGCCCCGTAGCGGCTTCCAGATGGAGCGCGAGAAAGGCGCCCCAGGACACCCCGTAGACGCCGACGTTCAAACCCGACGCGCCGGTGAGCTTCCGGCAGACGATTTCGCCGGCGTCGAGCGATGCGCATGACACGTTGTGGGCGGAGACACCGTGGGATGCCAGCATCGCGGCGATGTTGTTCTGGCTCTCCTGATTTCCGATCTGGACGATGTAAGGACACCAGACGACATAGCCGTCCCGACATAGCCGTTTGCCGAGCGCGTTCATGTAGTCCTTGTCGGCATCGTCGAAGCAGCGCTCCGGTGTGCTCGCCATGCCGTGGCCGAGCAGGATCAATCCCTTGAATTCTCCGTCGGGAATTCCAAGACATCCGCGCACCGGCACGCCGCATTCCAGATCGAACTCGACCTTCACGACCGAGAATCCATCCGCGGGCGCGCGCCAGAGAACCCGGATCTCGTCGTGCGACGGCCGATAAAGCCGCCGCGCCCGGAACAGAGATCGCATCTCTCCGCGAATCTCCGAACCGGTTGCGACCGCATGCAGCCTGCCGCTTGCCGCGATATCGAACAACGACCGGCAGAACTGATCGTAGCCGAGGGTCGGCAAGTCGACATTCGCGCATGATCCCTGGCAATGGCCCAGCGCCAGCCCGTCGTTGCCGGCCCGCGACGAGGGGCCGACCAGCGTCATCAACAATCCGGAAAGCGCCCTGCGGCTGATCATCGACTCTCCCCGAGCCGACGATGGCTCGCATGAATGTCAGAGGTGGTTGCCCAAAGCGCGATGAGGCCAGGTTTGAATCGTCATCGCGCTTGAGGCCGCTCCCCAGGCATGATCTTTTCGGAAAACCGCTTCGCACTTTTCCGGATCATGCCGTAGCTGGCGCTACGGATCGCGCGGACACAAATTAAAGGATGTTCATGCTCGAACGATCGCGTGCAGCGTTGCAAATGTGTGACGCCGGCAGGTTTGGCGCAGCGTCGATCCACACCAATCAGGTTTCGGGATGCTTCGGAATATTTCCGCCTGTCACGCCGCTTCGATTTCGCCACACGCGGCGATGATCGTCAGGCCTTGATTATCGAGTCTTCATCAAGTCTCTATCAAATCTTGGGGCCGCCCCGCCGACCTGGCATCGGGCTTCGCCTTCGTTGTCCGGGCGCCGGCGGCCGCGCGCCGGGTCGCAGCCGACCGAGCGAGGCCCCACGCCCCCGCCCGAAAATCGCGAAGAAGAGCGGCAAAAACGTCGTAATTTCCCCTGATGCGCGTGAACGCGCACCGGAATAACCCGGACTCGTGGCTCGGGCTGAATTGCTTTACGCAATATTTCCGGGGTCGCCGGGTTTATCTATTGGGCAACAACGGTTTTTGGGATGACCGATGGCGAACGACCTGCACGAGCATCTGATTGAACTGGCCTATGAGGCCGCGGTCGTCCCCGAATTGTGGCCGAATGTCCTGCATCAGGTCGGTGCGATCGCGCGTGCGCGCGGTATCGTGCTGCTGACAGCGGCCCCACACGACGTCCGCTGGGTCGCGTCGCCCGACATGCACGACGACACGGTGGCCTATGTCGAAGGCGGCTGGCACGAGCGCAACGGGCGATTGCCGCGCCTGCTCGCGGCCAACCACGCCGGCTTCCTGCGCGACATCGACGTGTTCGATACGCCCGAGGAGGTGCAGCAGGATTTCCAGATCCGCGAATTCTTCCGCCCGCGCGGGCTCGGATGGGGCGCCGGTACTGCGATCCCGGTGCCGAGCGGCGACGTGCTGATCTACAGCGTCGAGCGCGAATACCAGCACGGACCGATCGAGCGGGAAGCAATCGAGCAGCTCGACGCACTGCGGCCGCATCTGGCGCGTGCCGCGCTGCTGTCGGCGCGGCTCGGGATGGAGCGCGCCAGGGCGGCAACCGAATCGCTGGCGATGCTCGGCCTGCCCGCGGCAGTGCTGCGGCGCGGCGGCCGTCTGATGGCGGCCAACACGCTGTTCGACCGCCTGGTGCCCGACGTGATGCAGGATCGCGGCGAGCGCCTGACGTTGGCGGCGACCACCGCCGACGCGCTGTTCGCCCAGGCGCTGGCCGCGCTTGATCAGGGACTGATCGGCGTGGAGGTGCGCTCGGTACCGATCGCGGCGCAGGAGGATCGCCTGCCGCTGATCGTGCATCTGGTCCCGATCCATGGCGCGGCGCGTGACCTGTTCGACCGCGCGGCGGCGATCGTGATCGTGACGCCGGTGGTGCCGGCCGAGGTGCCGACCGCGGAAGTGCTTCAGGGTCTGTTCGACCTGACGCCGGCGGAGGCGCGCGTTGCGCGCGGCATTGGCGAAGGACGCACCGTCGAGGCAATCGCCGGCGCATTCGGCATCTCCCGCGAAACGGTGCGCAACCAGCTCAAGGCGGTGCTGGCCAAGACCGGACTCGGCCGGCAGGTGGAGCTGGCCGGACTGCTCGCCGGCGCGAAGGTGCCGCCGGGGTCGTCAGGAGACTAGCGCACGCGGCGCACGGCCTCGGACTCATGCCGCGCTCAGGCGGGCCTGGAAGAAGCCGGCAACACGGCTGACCGCGTCAGCGGTCATCGGATCATTGTCCGCGAAATCGAAACCGTGCGCCTTGCCCGGATATCGGACGATCTCCGCTTCGGCGCCGACCGACTTGCCGAGCCCGACAAGCGCCTCACCCTTGGCGAGCGGCACGTTGCGGTCCGCCTCGCCGTGCAACTCGATCATCGGCGGCAGGTGCTTGACCTCAGGCGCAATCTTGTCGGGCATGCCGCCATACAGCACGGCCAGCGCGGCCACTCGCGCGTCGCGGGCCGCCGCAGTCGCGGCAACGTAGCCGCCGAGCGAGAAGCCGAGCAGTCCGATCCGGCCGCGGGGACGTCGCAAAAGGATCGCATGTTCAAACGGCACCGGTTACGCTAGGGGTAGCTCCCCTCCCTCCGCGCCCGCTCCGGCGCATGTCCAGTCAATGAGTGCATCTGAATGGCCGAAGCCGACCTCGACGCCGTCATCCGGCAAACCGCAAGAGCGCAGACCAAGGCCGTGATGGCGGCTGCCAAGAAACGTCAGGCCGTCTGGGTCGCGCGCGCGGCCAAGGCCAAGGACAAGGAGGCCAAGGCGCGCTTCCACTTCCTGGCCAAGAGCACGATGCTGAACGCAACCGCGACCGCCAAGCGGTTGCAGAATTCGGCCGAGAACGCCGCCGACGCCTATGCCCGCGCCATGAAGAAGGCGATGGAAGAGCCGCCGCCGGCCAAGAAGCCCGCGAAGAAGAAAGCCGACGGCTAGTCGATGCCGCGTTACGTCGCCCTGTTGCGCGCGGTCAATGTCGGCGGCACCGGCAAGCTGCCGATGACCGAGTTGAAGGCGATGTGCATCGATGAAGGATTTGCCGACGCGCAGACCTATATCGCCAGTGGCAATGTCGTGCTCTCCTCGAAGCTCGGCGCGGCCAAGATCAAGGCCGCGCTGGAGCGGCGGCTGCAGGCCTATGCCGGCAAGCCGGTCGGCGTTGTCGTCCGCAGCGCGGACGAGATCGCCGCGGTGCTGAAGGCCAATCCGTTTCCGAAGGCGCCGCCGAACCATACTGTCGCGATCTTCCTCGACGAGCCACCGCCGAAGGACGCCTTGAAGAACATCAAGGGCCGGCAGGACGAAGAGGTGCGGCTCGGCAAGCGCGAGATCTATGTCGCCTATGGCAGCGGCATGGGCCGCTCGAAACTGAAGATCCCCGCCGCCGCCAAGGGCACCGCGCGCAACATCAACACCATCGCGAAGCTCGCCGAGCTGGCGGCGGGTGAGTGAGCAATCAGCCCCATTCGCCTCGTGAACCGTCATCCTGAGGAGCGCGCACTTGCGCGCGTCTCGAAGGATCGACGGCCCGGCTGGTGGCCGATTCATCCTTCGAGGCTCGCTCCGCTCGCGCCTCCAGCGACAAAGGCGAAGCCTTTGCGCGGGGATGACGGTCAAGCAGTCTGACAGCTAGCTCTCCCGCACCGCGAATCCTTCGGCGCTGAGCCTTGCCAGCACGTCCTCCAGATGCGCGCGGTCGCGGGTTTCGATCACGAGCTCGAGCAGCGTCGCCTTTGCCGGAAGATCGGAGAAGGTGCGCTGATGCGAGACCTCGATGATGTTGGCGCCGGCGTCGGCAAGCAGGATCGACACCGCCGCGAGCTGTCCAGGCCGGTCGACGATGTCGAGCGCCAGCTGCGTCAGCCGTCCCTCGCGCGCGAGCTCGCGGGTCAGGACCGAAGCGATCAGCCTGGTGTCGATATTGCCGCCTGTCAGCACCAGGCCGACATTGCGGCCGGCAAAGCGCGCCGGTGCCGCGAGCACGGCGGCGAGGCCGGCGGCGCCGGCGCCTTCGACCACCGTCTTTTCGATCGAGATCAGGGTCGCGACCGCGCGCTCGATCTGGTCCTCGCTGACCAGGATGATGTCGTCGACGAGCTGGCGGACGATTTTCGTGGTGATCTGCCCGGGCGCCTTGACCGCAATGCCCTCGGCGAGCGTGTCGCCGCGCATCGGCAGCTGCTCGCCTTTGACCGTATTGTACATTGACGGATAGAGCTGGGCCTGCACGCCGACGACCTGGATCGACGGCTTCAGCGCCTTCGCGGCGGTGGCGATGCCCGAGATCAGCCCGCCGCCGCCGATCGGCACCACGAGGATATCGAGCTCCGGCACCGCCGCGAGCATTTCAAGTCCGATCGTGCCCTGGCCGGCGATGATCAGCGGATCGTCATAGGGATGGATCAGGATCAGGCCCTTCTGCACGGCATGCGAACCGACGAACGCGAAGCATTCTTCCAGCGTCTGCCCGGTGATGATGACCTCGGCGCCGTGCCGCCTGGTGTTCTCGATCTTCACCATTGGCGTGCCGATCGGCATCACGATGGTGGCGGGGATGCCGAGCCGCTTGGCGTGATAGGCCACGCCCTGGGCGTGATTGCCGGCCGACATCGCGATCACGCCGCGCTGGCGTTCCTCGGGCGACAGCGCCTGCAGGCGATTCAGCGCGCCGCGCTCCTTGAAGGTCGCCGTGAATTGCAGGTTTTCGAACTTGAGGAACAGGCGGCAGCCGCAGATCTCGCCCAGCGTGCGGCTCTCATTGCAGGCCGTGACCATGACCGCATCCCGGATCACATCCGCGGCACGGCGTATGTCGGCAAGGGTGATGGCGGCGGTATGGGCAGGCTGCGGCATCGGGTTTCGCTTTGGTCCGTTTCGTCAGACGGAACCTAGCGGGTTTCGGTGCCGAAAACGACCGCGCAGAGCATAATCCGGAAAAGTGCGAAGCGGTTTTCCGGAAAGACCACGCTTAAACAACGAGCTAGAGCTCGATGACGATTCAACCCGATCTCGTCGCGCTTCAGCGTGCGGTCAGCACCCGTTCTTCTGGCCTCGCCGGCCCGGCCAGCTGAACCTCATCGCATTTTGGGCATATCAGCGCAGTGCGGAAATGCTTGTCGAGCACAATGGTTCGCGTCCTGCCGCACTGGCAGCGCATCGGCTTATCCATGGAAAACCGGCCCGGGTTCGAGATGCAGGGAAAGCGTGCGCCTAGCTACCTCGGTCCGGTTAACCCAATATGACCTGCCGCCGGAGAATTTGTCGCGCGGTCTTTTTTGAGCAAGATCTGTTCGGAAAACCGCTTCGCACTTTTCCGGACCATGCTTCAGAAGAAGCCGGCGCTGAGATCGAGGCCGTAGCTTGCCCTGAGCGCCGCGACGAACAGGGCCGCGGCGGCAAACAGCAGGACATGCCGGGCGATGCTGCTTCGAAGCGAATTGGCCGGAAACGCGCGTGCGATCGATTGAGCCAAAGCAGCCATCTGCGACCTCCGGAGCCTCGTCCCGAAGGTAGGTCGCGTGCAGCGCAGTGAGGTTCAATGCGGCTCGCGGATCGGCCGGCGGCGTGCCAACGTGCTCTGTTCGGGAGCACGCTGTGGCCGCACCCGGCTTTTGAAGCGGTGACCGACCACGATCAGCTTGACCTCGGCGCGGATCGCGGCCTCGGCCGCTGGCGCGGACGGCAGATTGTCTTGCGTGACCGCCTCCAGCGCGCGCAGGAACTCGCGACCGGCCGATGTGATCTCCCAGCCTTCGACGTCACGGAGCACATAGCCGTGGCTAAAGATATCGAGTTCGGGGACCCGCGATGCCAGACGTTTGATCCGCGCATGCCAATCGTCGCCGCTCGATGAGAGGATTGCGAGGTCGTGCTTGAGTGAATTGAGGGTGGCTCTGCCGCCGAAATGACTGGCCAATATTTTTAAGATCGCAACCTGTATGCTCAACTCGACGCCTCGACCGCCACGGTTCTTTTTGTTCTGCGCAGCCGACCTGGAAATTATCGCGCTGATGACTCAGGCGTCCAGTCATCAGCGCCAGTTATCCAGAACCCGGCAAGACGGTATCGACTTACGCTACGCGTGATGTGCCGACGCGGCGCTCGGGCCGGTGCGACGACATCGATTCCTCCTCCATATCCTGCGGCGCGCCCCAAAATTCCTGCACCGTCGGTCCGTGCTTCAGTCTTTTGTCGCGCAGGAAGCCGAGAATTTCGTGCGGCCAGACCCGGCGGCCCATCCGCGTGTACCAGCGCATCGCGTGACGAAGTCCGGCGTCGCGGTGAAGCAGCACGCGGAGCAGCGCCTTCGGGCGGCATTGCAGCACCATCTCGGTGAACTTGAACCAGAGCAGCACGCGCCATGGCGGCATGTGCCGGGTCGCCAGCACCTGATGCTTGTAGTCCCAGAGCCTACGATCGGTCTGGATGACGCGCCGCTCCGCCGCGAGACGGAAATACGGCGTCCAGCGATGCGGCGTGACGTAGAGCATCTGGATCTGATCGGGATCATAGGACAACAGCTGCCTGAGACCGCGCCAATGATCGCGATCGGTCTCCTCCTCGAAGCCGACCACCCAGGTCGCCATCGACAGGATGCCGTGCCGGCGCATCAAACGGATGGCCTCGCGATCGATCGTGGTGGTCGCGCCCTTGCGGATCAGCTCCAGCGTCTTCTCGTCAGTGTTTTCCATGCCGAGCAGGAAGCGCTGCCAGCCCGCCTTCTTGTAGAGATGCAGGATGTCGGCATCGCGCACGATGTCGTCGGCGCGGGTCGAGCCGACCAGGATCAGATCGACATCCTCCGCGATCAAGGCCTCGAGAAAAGTCCGCCATGCCTTCTTCGAGACGGTCGGGTTCTCGTCGGCGAAATTGATCACTTTGACCCCGTGCTCGCGATGGAGCCGCGCCAGCTCCTTCGCAAACCGCACGGGATCGCGGTGCCGCCATCGCGTCCAGAAGCCGCGCTGGCCACAGTAATTGCAGAGATGCGGACAGCCGCGCGAGAATTGCACGACGACGGCGCGCAGGCCGCCCCAATAGCTGTAACGCGCGTGATCGATCAATTCCCAGCCGACGCGATAGGCATCGAGGTCACGGATAACAGGCGCAGGCGGCGTCACGCGCGGCCCATAATCGTCGCGGAATGCGATGCCGTTGATGATGCGGAGATCCTCGCCGGCCTCCAGCGGCCGCATCAGGCGCCGCGCGGTCTCTTCGCCCTCGCCGCGCACGATCGCGGTGACATAGCGCTCCTCGCGCAGGATGTCGCGCCAGTGATAGGTCGGAAACACGCCGCCATAGACGATCCGGACACCGGGCACGGCCTTGACGATCGCCTGCGCCACCTCGGTGATAACAGGATGGCCCGACGTCGAGCCGGAATGACCGAACAGCACCGCATCCGGTGCAAATCTCGATGCCTCCGCCACGATGGCTTCGACCGGCATCGGCCCGAACTCGGCATCGATAAGACCGACGTCGTGGCCGTCATCGATCAGCGGCCCGCCGATCGACAGCAGCCCGAGTGGCGGCAGATGGTCGTCGGGGATCCGGCTGCCGATCGCCGGATGCGGCACGTTGATGAGAAGAATGCGCATGGATGATCGCTCCCGCTTTGGTTGGCGTGATCGTTCGTCCCCGCATCTTGTGAGAGAAGGAGCCCAACCCCCCGGCCGGGCTTTAGGAAGAGAGCAGTTGGCGCGGCTTGACGCGCTAGAGGTTCGGCACCTCCGCCGGCGCGATCGCGGTCAGTCCACCGAAGCGGCGCTCGCGGCGATGGAAGGAGCCGAGTGCGTCAGCGAGATCGTCGGCATCGAATTCCGGCCACATCCGCTCGGTGAAATGCAGCTCGGCATAAGCGCCCTCCCAGAGCAGGAAGTCCGACAGCCGCTTCTCGCCCGAGGTGCGGATGATCAGGTCGACGTCGCGCAGGCCGGCCTCGCCGGTGATGAGATCGGCGAAAGTTTCGCGGCTCAGCTCGCCGGCGCCGGCCGCGCGTGCGGCGGCGTTCAGGATGGCGTCGCGCGCCGAATAATCGATCGCGATGCGCAGATGCAGCGTGGTACCGCCGGCGGTCTCGGCCTCCGCGCGCGTGATCGCGGCGGCGATGCCGTCGGGCAGCCGGTCGCGGCGGCCGATCACGGTGAGGCGAACGCCGTTGCGCACGAGCGCGGCGATCTCGTTGGCGAGATAGAACCGCAGCAGCCCCATCAGCGCCGCGACCTCGGCCTTCGGACGGCGCCAATTGTCGCTCGAGAAGGCGTAGAGCGTCAGCGTGCCGACGCTCTGGTCCGGTGCGGCCTCGACGATGCGGCGGATCGCCTCGACGCCGGCCTCGTGTCCGCGCAGGCGCGACAGGCCGCGCCGCGTCGCCCAGCGGCCATTGCCATCCATGATGATGCCGACATGGAGCCTGAAGGCGGCTTCCGGCTTGAGCGCGACGTTACTTTGCATCACAAAGTCTCCAGACAAAAATGGGATGGTTCAAACCGGCTGGATACCGAGGCGGCCAGCTGCGCCGTCGTCCTTGCCGGCGGCCTTTTCAGACTTGCCGGCAGCCCTCTCGGCCGTGCCGGCGGCCTTGGCCGCGTCACGCACCAGCTGCTCGAGCACGGCGAGATAGTCGAGGAAGCGGCGGCGACCGCTCTTGGTCAGGCGGCAGGTGGTGTGCGGACGATTGCCTTCATAGCCCTTGATGACGTCGACGAGACCGGCCTCCTGCAACACCTGCAGGTGCCGGCTGAGATTGCCGTCGGTCAGGCCGCAGAGCTGCTTGAGATCGGCAAAGGCGAGCCCCTTCGGATGCGCCATCAGCGAGGTCAGCAGGCCGAGCCGCGCCTTCTCGTGGATGACGCGGTCGAGGCCGTCATAGGCGAACGGCGCGGTGGTCAGGTCAGTCTTCGGCATCATGGCCTCCGGAAGCGAAATAGAGCAGCGCTGCGAGCAGCAACTGGCCGATCGCGAATGGCAGTCCCATGGTCCAGGGCGACAGCGCGTGGCTCTGGCTTGCGATCAAGAGCACCGTGAAGCCCGACAGGAAATACCAGGCGCCGCCGAGCGCAATCGTGCGCGGCAGCAGGCGGACCGAGGCGAATACGCCGAGGCTGACCAGCACCTGCCACAGGCCGGGCAGCATCCACAGCGTCTCGGGCGCGAACTTCCATTGCAGGACAGCGAGCAGCACGCCGGCGATAACAGCTGGAACGAACTGCTCGATCGCCTGCTGAACCATCGCGTCCGCAAGGCCGGAATGATGCCGGCGCGAGCGCGCCTGCATCTCGATCCAGATCAGCACGGCGGAAACTAACGCGGCCGCCGCCCAGCCTGCGAGGAATGCGATCGGATGAGCGGTGGGATCGGCGAGCCAAAGATATTGCGCGAGCGCCGTGATGAGCGCGATGCCGCTGGTGGCGGCGACGGTCGCCGGACCGTAGCCGCGAAACGCCGTTCCGGCCGCAATCTGGCTGCGGATCGCGAGGATATCGGCCAACGCCTTGTCGAGGTCACGCATGATTCGCCCGAACTTTGTATTGCAAAGTATACGGGATCACCAAGTAAACGCAAGCGGCATCGCGTCGCTTGCCGAGCGTGATGTTTAACAGCCGGTTACTGTGCGGATTGCGGCGAAACCGTGCCGCTTCAGACCTTCACGAGGCTAGCAAAGCCGCCATAGATCATCCGCTTGGCGTCGAACGGCACATCGCCCGTGCCCATCGACGCCAGGCGCGGATCGGCCATCACCTTGGCGTTGATCCTGTCGCGCTGGGCGCGCGACTTGTAGGTGATCCAGGCGAACACGACGGTTTCGCCGGCCTTCAGTTTCACGCTCTGCGGAAATGAGGTCAGCTTGCCCGGCTTGACGTCGTCGGCGACCCATTCGCGATAATCCAGCGCGCCATACTCGCGCCAGACCTTGCCGGCCTTCTTCGAGAGCTGCGCATAGGCTTTGAGTTTCTTCTTCGGCACGGCGACGATGAATCCATCGACGTAAGGCATTGGGCAGTTTCCTGCGGTTCTATTGTCATTCCGGGGCACGCGAAGCGTGAACCCGGAATCTCGAGATCCCGGGTTCGATGCTTCGCATCGCCCCGGGATGACGAACGCCAACGCTACGCGTCAGCGTTCGTCAGCTGTGACAGCAGGATGCCTGAACCGGCGCCGGTTGGTACTGGTCACGTAGCCGCACCCAATCCATCGGATAGGGCAATCCTTCCTCGTGGCGGCCGAGCGGCGTCAGGTCGAGATATTGATAGGCGGCATTCATCATGTCGAGGCCGCGCGCAAAGGTCGAGTAGGTGTGGAACACGCTTCCCTGCTCGTCGCGACAGAACACGCTGATGCCGGGCAGTTCGGGACCGTAGAGCGGGGTCGTTCCATAATTGTACTTCGCGGTCCCCGCATCGATCTGCGCTTGCGTGAACGAGACGCCGTAGTCGTAGTTGAAGTCGTTCTCTCCCGAGGAGACCCAGTCGAAGGTCCAGCCCATCCGCGCCTTGAATGCGCCGAGCTTGGCGAGCGGCGCCCGCGAGATCGCGATCATCGTGGTGTCGCGCGCAGCCAGATGCGGAACCATGCGCTCGAAGCCGTCGACCCAGAACGAGCAGCTCTTGCACGCTGCGTCCCACTCCGGCGCGAACATCACATGCTGCACCACGAGTTGGGGCCTGCCCCTGAAGAGATCGCCGAGCGTCATTTTGCCGCCAGGGCCGTCGAACACATAGTCCTTGTCGACCTTGACCCAGGGCAGTTCCCGGCGCTGCCGGCTGAGCGCTTCGCGGGCCTGGGTCAACTCCTTCTCGCCGATCATCAGCGCCTTGCGGGCTGCGATCCATTCCTCGCGCGAGACGATCTTGTGCTGTTGCATGGGATGCTCCTTTGCAGATCAGGCGTCGACAAAGCTTTCCAGATTGCCGAGGAATGCGGTCCAGCCGCGCTGGTGGTTGTCGCGGGCGGTCTCATCGAAGAACTGCGCGTGATGGAAGGTGAGCAGCGTACCGCCGGCATCGGGCTTGATCGATATCGTCACCTCGGATTCGCGTTCGGGCGTCGAATGCCAAGCCCAACTGAACACCAGCTTCTCGTTCGGCACCACCTCACGATAGACGCCGCCGACCTCGTGATACTCGCCGTTCGTGCCGATGAATCCGATGCGATAGCGTCCGCCGACGCGGACATCGAGCTCCGCGCGCGTCGTGGCCGGCTTGACCCCACCCGGTCCGAACCACTGCGCTAGATTTTCCGGCTCGGTCCACGCGGCGTAGACTTTTTCCGGCCGCGCGCGGAGCCGCCGCGTGAGGGTGAGGCTTGGGCGCGCGGCGAGGCCGGCGTCGGCGGCGACTGCGGATTTGTTTGCCATGGTTCTTCCTCCACAAAAGCGGCAAGGCGGTCGAGGTTGTCGGACCAGAATTGCGCATAGCGATTGAGCCAGTTCATCGCCTGCTCCATCGGCCGCGCGGTGAGCCGGCACGCCACCGTGCGGCCGGTCTTTTCGCGCGCGACGAGACCCGCATCGGTGAGCACGTCGAGATGCTTCATGATCGCGGGCAACGACATCGCGAACGGCTGCGCCAGCTCGCTCACCGACAGGCTGTCCTGCTCGCCGAGCCGCGCCAGCAGCGCGCGGCGGGTGGGATCGGAAAGCGCGGCAAAGGTGCGGTCCAGCGTCTCGTCCTGATACTTAACCATGTGGTTTAGTATAGACGCAAACGGCGCGACGTCAAGCGCGCGACTTCACGATCGCGTCAGGACGTGGCCCGGCGCGGGGACGAACGTCAGGAACGGTGGCGACAGACCGCTTTGCGGGAATGCCGCAACGCTAGTCGGGATAAACGGTCCGGTGCCGGCGCTGATAGCGGCCCGGCGGTGGCGGCGGCGGTTCGCTGAACAGGAAGCGCGGATTCTCGCCGCAATAGAGATAGCGGCCGGACACGCTCGCGAGACATTGCTCGTAGGTTCGGTAAGCGCATTCGCCGGGATAGCCCAGGCTCGGGCCCTGCGCACACCATGGGTAGTCATACGGATCGGCGGAAGCGGGCGTGATACTCGCCGCGCCGGCGAGCGTCACCGTTCCCAGAACAAGCATTGCCAATCCCGATGCGCGCATGATCCGGCTCCTCGGATGCCGCAGTTAGCAAGATGCGGCATCCTTTGTAAGGTTCCTGAACGTCATTTTATTCCGCGTCAAGGCCGACGAATTTGGCCTCGGCCAAGGACCGGCTGTACCGCGCGGGCCACATTGGTCCCGCGCGATCCAGCATCGCACCTCTTGCGAAGCCTACTCGACCTTGAGGCCGGCGAACTCGACCACCTTCTTCCACTTGTCGGTCTCGGCCTTGATGTCGTTGCCGAAGGCTTCCGGCGTCTGGATCAGCGGATCGCCGCCGAGCTCGACCAGGCGCTTCTTCATGTCGGGTTCAGCGAGCACGGCGTTGATCTCGGTGTTGAGCTTGGCGATAACTTCCTTCGGCATGTTCTTCGGCGCGCCCATGCCAAACAGCGCGCTCGCCTCGTAGCCCTTCACGGTTTCGGCGACCGACGGAACATCGGGCAGTTGCGAGGATCGCTCCGTTGACGTCACGGCCAGCGCGCGCAACGCGCCGGAGCGGATGTGCTGGATGATCGAGGGCATGTTGTCGAAGATCACCTGCACCTGGCCGCCGAGCATGTCGGTGATCGCGGGCGCGGCGCCGCGATACGGCACGTGCTGCATCTTGCAGCCGGTCATCGCCATGAACATCTCGCCGGAGAGATGCACCGAGGTGCCATTGCCGGAAGAGGCCATGTTCACCTTGCCGGGATTGGCCTTCACATATTCGATGAACTCGGCGACGGTCTTGGCCGGCACGTCCTTGTTGACGGTCATCACGTTCGGCACGCGATTGAATGAAGCAACCGGCGCGACATCGCGCACGAAGTTGAACTTCAGATTGGCGTAGAGCGAGGCGTTGATGTAATTGGCCGGATTGACCAGCAGCACGGTGTAGCCGTCCGGCTCGGCGTTGATCGCCGCCTCGGTGCCGATATTGTTGCCGGCGCCCGGCTTGTTCTCGATCACGAATTGCTGCCCGAGCCTCTCCGACAGCCGCTGCCCGACCAGGCGCGCGATGATGTCGGTGGCGCCGCCCGGCGGATAACCCACGATCCAGCGCACCGGCCGCGCCGGATAGTCGGCAGCGGAAGCGCGGCCGATCGCGAATGTCGAAATCCCCGACCCGATCAGGCCCAGCGCGGTACGGCGTGAAATCATGAAGTTTCTCCCAATCCAGCAGGGTTTGGCGCCCTGCCCGTTTCTGTTGCGTTGCGTGCGGCGCGGTTTTAACAAACAATGCCTGAAGCGGCCAGTGCGACACGTGCGCCGTCGACCGCGACGAAAGACTAAGCTTCGGCTCTGATCGCACCAGAACCGGCGACCACATCGCTCGAAAGCACTCTGGACCGAAGAGGATCGATCATGTCCGTCAAGGTGAATGGGCTCGACCATCTCGTGATCAACGTCACCGATGTCGTGCGCTCGGTTGCCTGGTACAGCAGGATCCTCGGCATGGAGGTGAAGGTGTTCGACCCCGGCAAGGGCAAGACACCGCGCACCTCGCTGGTGTTCGGCAACCAGAAGATCAATGTGCGGCCGCGCGATGCCGACAAGGTGGACTGGTTCACCGCTGATCACGAGGCGGCCGGCAGCGACGATCTCTGCTTCCTCACCTCGAGCACGCCCGAGGAAGTGGTCGCGCATCTGAAAGCCAATGGCGTCAGGATCGAGGAAGGCCCGGTGGCCAAGCAGGGTGCGCGCGGCACGCTGCGCTCGGTCTATTGCCGCGACCCCGACGGCAGCCTGATCGAGATCTCGTCGTACGAGAAGAACGCGACCTAGCTCTCGTTCGTCCTTGCGAAGCGGCGCGGCGTGCGAATGCGCGCCCGATGACGGATGCCGCGAATAAATCGATCTCTTCCGCGCGGCGGAACAGATTGCTTCAACGCAAAACCGCTTTGCAAATCCCGATTTGCTCTCGGCGCACACCGATGGCAGAACTGCTCCCAACCAAGACCAATGGCGGCCGACAAGGCTGCGCGGGAGGACATATGAGCAATTCAAAAGCAATGCCGGGCGTCGTGGGACCGTTTGCGGGACTCGACGTGCCATGGCTGCTCAAAATGCGCGCCGAGGTGCGCCGCGATCATCCATTCCTGATCTGGGCGCCGTTCGACGCGCCGGCACGGCGCTGGAGCTACGGCGAATTCCATGAGCGCGTCGGCGCGCTCGCTGCGGGTCTCGCGAAGCGCGGCATCCGGCAGGGTGACTATGTCCTGATCCATCTCGACAATTGCATCGAGGCGATCATGTCGTGGTTTGCCTGCGTCGAGCTCGGCGCCATCGCCGTCACCACCAACACCCGTTCGGCCGCCGCCGAGATCGAATATTTTGCGGGCCATTGCGGCGCGGTCGCCGCGATCACCCAGCCGGCCTATGCCGAACTGATATCAGCCAACTGCAAGAGCCTGCGCTGGATCGCGGTGACCGCGCACGACGCCGGGCAAGCGCCGGCGCAGCCGCCCGCGCGCGGCGACAGTTTCGACGCGCTGTTTGCCGACAGTGCCGACCGGCCGCATCGCCCGACCGATCCGCTCGCGCCCTGCAGCGTGCAATACACCTCCGGCACCACGTCGCGGCCGAAGGCGGTGCTGTGGACCCACGCCAACGCGCTGTGGGGCGCCAAGATCAACGCCGCGCATCAGGACCTGCACGCCTTTGACGTGCACCAGACCTACCTGCCGCTGTTCCACACCAACGCGCTGGCCTATTCGTTGCTGGCGAGCCTGTGGGTTGGAGCGACCTGTGTGATCCAACCGCGCTTCTCGGCGAGCCGCTTCTGGCCGGTGGCACTCGAGCACGGCGCGACCTGGACCTCGACGATCCCGTTCTGCATGAAGGCGCTGCTGGAACACGAGGTGCCGAAGAACCACAAGTTTCGGCTCTGGGGCACCGCCGTGAACGAGCCGCCGGCGTTCAACGTGTTCGGCATCAAGATCATCGGCTGGTGGGGCATGACCGAGACCATCACCCACGGCATCATCGGCGAGGTCGATCAACCCAACACGCCGATGTCGATCGGCCGTGCCGCGCCCGAATACGAAATCCGCATCACCAATGACGACGGCACGCGGACCGGCGTCGGCGAGACCGGCAACCTCCTGATCAAGGGCATTCCGGGCCTGTCGCTGTTCGCCGAATATCTGCACAACGAGACGGCCACGCGCGAGAGCTTCGACGAGCACGGCTATTTCATCACCGGCGACCGCGTCACGATGCTGGAGCGCGGCTACATCAAGTTCGGCGATCGCTCCAAGGACATGCTGAAGGTCGGCGGCGAGAATGTCGCGGCATCCGAGATCGAACAGGTGATCGCGGTGGTGCCGGGCGTGCGCGAAGCCGCTGTCGTGGCGAAGAGGCATCCGATGCTGGACGAGATCCCGGTCGTCTTCATCATCCCGCAGGCAGGCGTCGCCAAGCTGCCGGCCGATTTGCACGACAACGTCATGACCGCCTGCCGCTCTGGGCTCGCAGACTTCAAGGTGCCCCGCGACATCCGCTTCGTCGACGAAATGCCGCGCTCGACGCTGGAGAAGGTCGCGAAGGCGGAACTGCGGAAGATGCTCGAGTGACGTGGCCCAGGCCGCGTCAATTCACCTCGAACCGGATCGGCAGCTTCTTCGGGCCGCTGACAAAATAGGCCTGCGTCATCTTCACCTCGCCGTCGAGCGATAGCGACTTCAGACGCGGCAGCAGCTCCTCGAACAGGATGCGCATCTCGAGCTTGGCCAGATACTGGCCGAGGCAGAGATGCGCGCCATAGCCGAACGCGACGTGGCGATTGGGCTTGCGATCGCTGCGGAAGCGATCGGGGTCCTCGAACACCTCCTCGTCGCGATTGCCCGAGGCGTAACACAGCATCAGCCAATCGCCCTTGGCGATCTTGCGGCCGCCGAGCTCGGTATCCGCGGTGGCCGAGCGCATGAAATGCTTGACCGGCGTCATCCAGCGGATCGACTCGTCGACCAGGCCCGGGATCAATTCCGGATTGGCCTTCACCTTGGCGAACTCCGCGGGATCCCTGGCCAGCGCCCAGATCGCGCCGGCGGTCGATGATGAGGTGGTGTCGTGGCCCGCGGTCGCGACGATCATGTAGTAGCTGGTCTGGTCGTGCTCCGGCATGTAGTCGCCGCCGATCTTCGCATTGGCGATGACGGTGGCGAGATCGTCGCGCGGGTGCTGGCGGCGATCCTCGGTGATCTTGCGGAAGTAGGCGGAGAAGTCGGCGATGATCGCCTGCAGCATCGCGGAGACCTGCTCCGCGCTGAGCGCGTCGCGGACGCGCGCGGTGTCGGGATCCTGCGGGCCGAACAGTTCCTGCGTCAGCTTGAGCATGCGCGGCTCGTCCGCCTCGGGCACGCCGAGGATCTCCATGATGACGTGCAGGGGATAGCCGAGCGCGACGTCCTCGACGAAGTCGCAGGCGCCGCCCCTCGCGAGCATGCGCTGCACCGTGGCGCGCGCGATCTCGCGGACGCGGGCCTCGAACTTGCCGAGATTGGCCGGCATGAACCAGCCTTGCGTCAGCGCGCGATATTTCGGGTGATCGGGCGCGTCCATCTGCACCAGCGAGCGCACCAGATTGGGCCCGCCGGTGATCTTGCGAACGCGCTCCTCGAGCGCCTGCGTCGTCAGCGTGGTCGGCCGGTCGGCGTTGTGGAACAGCTCGTTCTGCCGGCTGATCGCCTGGATATGGGCGTGCTTGGTCACCACCCAGAACGGATCGAACTTCTCGGGCCGCGCGATGCCGAGCGGGTTGTTGGTGCGCAGCCATCGATAGCTGTCGTGGATGCGGTCGTCCGCATAGGCGACGGGATCGACAAGGGTTGCCGCGATGTCGGCGGGGATGTCGAAATCCCCGGTCGTTGCCGTATCCATGATCGTCCTCACCCGTCGGAGCACCGGTCATGCCGATGATCACCGGAATCTAGGCGGAGGTAAGGAGAACGACTTGCGTTGATTGGCTAGCGCAGACTAGGTCATTCCGGGATGGTCCGAAGGACCAGACTCAGATGCGCAATTGCGCATCGGGGAATCTCGAGATTCCGGGTTCGATGCTCACGCATCGCCCCGGAATGACATCCGCTCAATAATGCCCGAACGCCACCGGGCGGAACGCCTGCAGCAATTGCTGGTCGAGCTTGCCGCCCATCTCCTCCATCATGGAGAACGCCTTGGCGTGGGTGAACTGCAGCCGGTAGGCGCGCTTCTCGACCAAAGCGGCATAGACGTCGACGATCGTGGTGACGCGGACGATGTCGCTGATCTGGTTGCCGCTGAGGCCGTTCGGATAGCCGGTGCCGTCGAGGAATTCGTGGTGGTGCAGGATCACGTCGAGCATTTCCGGCGGGAAGCCGCCCTGCGCGGACAGCGCCTCGTAGCCGCGGCGCGGATGCTCGCGCATCTCGGCCATTTCCTCGACCGTCAATGCGCCGGGCTTGTCGAGCAGCGCGACCGGAACGAAGGCCTTGCCGACGTCGTGCAGCAGCGCGGCGCGGGCGAGCCGGCGCTGATCGTCCTCACGCATGCCGAGATGCTGCGCGAACGCAACCGCGAAACCGGTCACGAACAGGCAGTGGCGATAGGTCTCCTGGTGATGGCAGCCGACCGTGGTCAGCCATTCGCGCAGCGAGTTGTGCTTGATCGCCTTGAGGATCTTGTTTTCGGCGGCGACGATGTCCTCGAACTTGAGCGGCTCGCCGGCGCGCATCCGCTCGAACATCTTGACCATCACGCCGTGCGCGGCTTCGACGCCGCGGTTGAGCGCCTTGCCGCGATCGGTCTCGTCATAACCACTGTCGTCGGGGAACGCGGCGCGGATGCGCTGCAGGATGCCGCGCGCATCGAACGGCCGCGAGATCGTGTCGGTGGCGCCGAGCGCCCAGGCCTGCATCGAGGCGTGATGCAAGGCATCCGCCAGCACGAACAGCCGCGGCATCTCGCGATAGGCGTCGGCCTGCAGCTTGGCGCGGACGAGCTGCACGGCTTCGGGCGAGCGCAGGTTGATGTCGACGACGATGCCGGAGAGATCGCGGGCCGGCTGCTCGGGAATGTCGGAGGTCGGAACGGTATCGACCTCGCCCACCGAGCGCAAAATGCTCGCGAGCTCGTTGCTCTGATCGCTTCGATCTGACGCCAGCAGGAGGCGGCGCTTCGAAGTCTGGTTGTTGGCTAAGGCAGTCATGGCATCCCCGTCGCGGTAACGACCGACGCCGGGACGCTACCTGACGATGCGTTCCCTCCGGCTTAATGGGGATGCTGAACGGCGCTTAAGCGCAATGGATACAATTTGAGGGATCGCCGAATCCGCCAGCAAAATCAGGCCGGCCGAAAATCAATGCAGATGCGAGCGTCGGCGGCGAATCATGAATTTTTGCGGCTTCGAGGATGTTGATGCCGTCACCGCCCGGCCGACGCGCGGAGCAAAGGAAAACGCCGGCGAGCTCGTGCTCTCCGGCGTTCTTGTTCGTTCAGGTCGTTACGCCTTCATCGCCGCCTTGACGGCTTCCGCCGTGATCGGCAGGCCGCGGACGCGGGCACCGACCGCGTTGAAGACGGCGTTGCCGATCGCCGGCGCCACCACCGTCACTGCGGGCTCGCCGACGCCGGTCGCCTTCTCGCCATTGGCGATGACGTTGACCGCGACTTCCGGCAGCTGGCTCATCCGAAGCGGCGTGTAGCTGTCGAAGTTGGTCTGCTCGATGCCGCCGTCCTTCAACGTCGCCTTCTCGAACAGCGCCAGCGACATGCCCCACAGCGCCGCGCCCTCGACCTGGGCGCGGATGCCGTCGGGATTCACCTGCGTACCGACGTCGGTCGCAACCGTCAGCTTCTTCACCGTCACCTCGCCCGACGGGGCGACAGCGACGTGGGCGACGCAGGCGGTCCAGCTCGCCGTGGCGCGCTCCTGCGACGACACGCAGGCGACCCCCATGCCTTCGCCCTTGGGCAGCTGCTTGGTGCCGTAGCCGGCAAGGCCCATCGCAGCGAGCAAGGTGTTGCGGAGACGCTGCGCGCCGCCGTCATTCTTGCCCTTGCCGTCGAGCAACGAGATGCGCAGCTGCGCCGGGTCCTTGCCGGTCGCATGCGCGATCTCGTCGATCATGCTTTCGACCGCCCAGAACGTCCAGCCCGGCGCCACCGAGCGGAGCTGACCCGACGGGGTGGCGTTGTGCGCCATCTCGTTCTTGATCGCCCGCACATAGTGGTTGGGCACGGTGTAGAAGAAGTCCGCTCCGTTCACGGTGAAGGAGTCGAGCGGGCCTTTCTTGTCGACCGACGGTGTCAGGAAATCGGGGATTCCCCAACGCGCGGTCGGCCAGGCCGAGACCACGTCGTGGCTCATCGCGACGATCTTGCCGTCGCCGTCCATGCCGGCCTTCACCTTCTGGTAGGTCAGCGGACGCGAGAAATCCATCGTCATGTCGTTCTCGCGCGTGTAGATGACCTTGACCGGCTTGCCGACGGCCTTCGCCGCCTGCACCGCGGGGACCATCATGTCGGCGTCGAGACGCCGGCCGAAGCCGCCGCCCAGCCACATCTGGTGCATCACCACGAACTTCGGATCGATCCCGGCGGCGCCGGCCGCAATCGCGCCGGAGCGCGTCGCGAACTGGTTGCCGGAATAGATGTGCAGGATGTCGC
>NZ_JAQOSR010000135.1:0-25780 GCF_046718885.1 Bradyrhizobium sp. UFLA01-814
TGCCTATCGACACCTATTTTCCATTCTGCGCGAATTGATAATGTCCGCCGGGTTGTGGTGATGGAGGTGTGCTCGAGTGTGGGCGCATCGACGGACAACGACTGGGCCTGTGTCCAGATCACGGGCTGCACGGCGGGGCATATCCGGTCGTATTGGGGGTTGGCATTTCCGGAATGTGCGTGGTTGGTCCCGGCGCATTGAGGAAATGTGCGGCGCAGCCGGCTGACGCTGGCCGCAATGGGCTGAGACGGGATCGAAGACGCAGATGCGCCTGTCGTAATGGCGGCTGCAGGGGAGGTGTCAATGACCACAGTGAGCAGCGCCGGACGCGTATCCGCGTCAGGTGCAGGTTTCCTCGACAAGGAACATACAATCGCGACCGCCGGCTTCAACCGCTGGCTGGTGCCGCCGGCCGCGCTCTGCATCCATCTGTGCATCGGCATGGCCTACGGCTTCTCGGTGTTCTGGCTGCCGCTGTCGCGCGCGATCGGCCTGACCGCGCCGAAGGCGTGCCCCGACATCTCGCTGGTGCAGGAGCTGTTCACCACCACCTGCGACTGGAAAGTCGCGAGCCTGGGGTGGATGTACACGCTGTTCTTCGTGCTGCTCGGCGTCTCCGCCGCGATCTGGGGCGGCTGGCTTGAGAAGGTCGGCCCGCGCAAGGCGGGCTTCGTCGCAGCGCTGTGCTGGGCCGGCGGTCTCGTGATCGGCGCGCTCGGCGTCTACACGCACCAGCTCTGGCTGATGTGGCTCGGCTCCGGCGTGATCGGCGGCGTCGGCCTCGGTCTCGGCTACATCTCGCCGGTGTCGACGCTGGTGAAATGGTTCCCCGACCGGCGCGGCATGGCGACCGGCATGGCGATCATGGGCTTCGGCGGCGGCGCGATGATCGGCGCCCCGCTCGCCGACAGGCTGATGAACTACTTCAAGACCCCGACCTCGGTCGGCGTCTGGGAGACCTTCCTCGCCATGGGCGCGATCTACTTCGTGTTCATGATGATCGGCGCGTTCCGCTATCGCATTCCGCCGGCCGGCTGGCAGCCCGAGGGCTGGACGCCGCCGACGAAGGCCAACGCGATGATCTCGAGCAAGCACGTCCATCTCGACAACGCGCACAAGACGCCGCAATTCTGGCTGATCTGGTGGGTGCTCTGCCTGAACGTGTCGGCGGGCATCGGCGTGATCGGCATGGCCTCGCCGATGCTGCAGGAGATCTTCGCGGGCAAGCTGATCGGCCTGCCCAATGTCGGCTTCAACCAGCTCGATGCCGGACAGAAGGCGCAGATCGCGGCGATCGCGGCCGGCTTCGCCGGATTGCTGTCGCTGTTCAACATCGGCGGCCGCTTCTTCTGGGCGTCGCTGTCGGACAAGATCGGCCGCAAGAACACCTACTACACGTTCTTCATCCTCGGCATCGCGCTCTACGCGCTGGCGCCGACCTTCGCCGCGATGGGATCGAAGCTGTTGTTCGTGCTCGGCTTCGGCATCATCCTGTCGATGTATGGCGGCGGCTTCGCCACCGTGCCGGCCTATCTCGCTGACATGTTCGGCACCCAGTTCGTCGGCGCCATCCACGGCCGTCTGCTGACGGCATGGTCGACCGCGGGCATCATCGGGCCTGTCGTGGTGAACTACATCCGTGAGTTCCAGCTTGCCGCCGGCGTGCCGCGCGACCAGCTCTACAACACCACGATGTACATCCTGTGCGCCATGCTGATCGCGGGCCTGATCTGCAACTACCTGATCAAGCCGGTCGATCCGAAATGGCATATGAGCGACGCCGAGGTCGCCAAGCTGCAGGATGCGAGCGTTAGCGCCGCGGCGGCCGGACCGCACGGTTCCTACGGGATCGGGTTTGGCGGGCTCGACGCCAAGGCGGCGCTGTTCTGGCTGTTCGTCGGCATTCCGCTGGCGTGGGGCGTCTACATGACGCTGCTCAGCGCGGTCAAAATCCTCTGATCGCAGACCGGGCCGCGCGCGGGACATCTGGCATCCCGCGCGCGGCCTGCAGCGTTTTCGAGCGAAGTGGATGCCGGATCGCGTGAAGAAAACGCGTCAGACAAGAAGCTCTACGCCGTTCAATTCAACAGATAATCAAGGGACATTTCAGTCATGTTTCGTACCGCAAGCTGTCTTGTGGCCGCCCTGCTTCTCGCCGGCTCGCTGCACACCGCATCGGCCCAGACCACCGAGGCCAAGCCGTCGAAGGTCAAGCTCACCATGCAGAAGCTGAAGGACATGAAGGCGAAGTGGAAGGCCAACAAGCCCAAGCTGAAGGTCTGCCGCGCCGAGGTGAAGTCGAAAGGCCTGACCGGCGACGACCGCTGGTTCTACATCGAAGAATGCATGGGCAAGAGCTGAGCGGCACCGCTCCGCCATCTGCAACGCAAGAGGGCGTGACGGCGATCGCTGTCACGCCCTCTTGTTGCGTTTGAGATGCGATCACTCCGCGGCGGCGGGCGTCGTCTTGGCGGCCTCCAGCGCCGCTGCGATCGCCTCGTCGACCCGTTCGAGCCAGATGAACTCCAGCTTGGCGCGGGCGCCGGCGGGGATGTCGTCGAAGTCGCGCTTGTTGCGCGCCGGCAGCATCACCCGGGTCAGGCCGGCGGCCGCGGCCGCGACCACCTTCTCCTTGATGCCGCCGACCGGCAGCACGAGGCCGCGCAGCGAGATCTCGCCGGTCATCGCGGTGTCGCTGCGCACCGTGCGGTCGGTCAGCAGTGAGGTGAGGGCGGTGAACATCGCAACGCCCGCGCTCGGGCCGTCCTTCGGCGTCGCGCCGGCGGGAACGTGGACGTGGATGTCGCTCTTCTCGAACACGCCGGGATCGATGCCGAGCTGGGAGGCGCGGCTCTTCACCAGGGTCAGCGCGGCCTGCACGCTCTCGCGCATCACCTCGCCGAGCTGGCCGGTGAGGATCAGCGCGCCGCGGCCCGGGGTGCGCGACGCCTCGATGAACAGGATGTCGCCACCGACCGGGGTCCAGGCGAGGCCGGTGGCAACGCCGGGAATGCTGGTGCGCATCGCGATCTCGTTCTCGAACCTGGGCTGGCCGAGCAGCGATACGATGTCCTTCGGCGCGATCGTGACGTGGCTGGTGCTGCCTTCGGCGATCTGCACCGCGACGTTGCGCAGCACCTTGCCGATCTCGCGCTCCAGGTTGCGCACGCCGGCCTCGCGGGTGTAGCTGCGGATGATCAGCCGCAGCGCATCCGGATCGATCTCGACCTGCTCGGCCTTGATCCCGTTGGCCTCGAGCTGGCGGCGCACCAGATAGCGCTTGGCGATCTCGAGCTTCTCGTCCTCGGTGTAGCCCGCAAGGCTGATCAGCTCCATGCGGTCGAGCAGCGGCCCGGGCACGCCGTCGAGCATGTTGGCGGTGGCGATGAAGACGACGCGCGAGAGGTCGAACGGCACGCCGAGATAATTGTCGCGGAAGGTGCTGTTCTGCTCGGGGTCGAGCACTTCGAGCATCGCGGCCGACGGGTCGCCCTGGATGCCGCGGCCCATCTTGTCGATCTCGTCGAGCATCATCACGCAATTGCGCGCGCCGGCCTTCTTGATCGCCTGGATGATGTTGCCGGGCAGCGCGCCGATATAGGTGCGGCGATGGCCGCGGATCTCGGCCTCGTCATGCACGCCGCCAAGGCTGACACGAACGAACGGCCGCGACATCGCGCGCGCGATCGATTGGCCGAGCGAGGTCTTGCCGACGCCGGGCGGGCCGAGGAAGCACAGGATCGGCGCCTTGCCGCCGGGCGCGAGCTTGCGCACCGCGAGATATTCGATGATGCGGCTCTTGATCTTCTCGAGGCCATAATGGTCCTGGTCGAGGATCTTGCGCGCCTCCGCGATGTCGATCGGCTTCTCCTCCGGAAGGCTCCAGGGCAGGTCGATCAGCCAGTCGAGATAGCTGCGCACCATGCCGGACTCGGCCGCGGCCTCCGGCATCCGCTCGTAGCGGCGCAATTCCTTCTGCGCCTGGCTTTCGGCCTCCGGCGGCATCTTGGCATCTGCGATTGCCTTGGTCAGCTCGGCGACTTCCGCAGCCTTGCCGTCGCCTTCACCGAGCTGGCGCTGGATCGTCGCCATCTGCTCGCGCAGGATCGCCTCGCGCTGCCGTTCGTCGAACACGGCCTTGGTCTTCTGCCCGATCTCCTGGCTCAGCCTCAGCACCTCAATGCGCTCGGCGAGGTGACGCGACACCTTGTCCATCCGCGCCACGAGATCGATGGTTTCCAGGATGTCCTGCTTCTCCGACGGCTTGATGTCCATGTAGGACGTCGCAAGGTCGGCGAGGGTTGCCGGCGAGGTGGTGCCCTGCAGCGCAGCGATCAGCTCCTGCGGCACTTGCGGCAGCAATTGCGCGGCCTCCAGCGCCTGGCGCTGCAGATTGAGGAAGCGCGCCTCGATCTCGGGCGAGGTGGTGGTCGGCTCCGGGATCTGCAGCACGCGGGCCGCGAGGAACGGCGTGCCGGGCAGATAGTCGAGCACGCGCATGCGCTGCACGCCCTGGCAAACCAGGTGATGGGTGTCGTCGGCGCCGGTGATGTAGCGCACGATGTTGGCTGTTGTGCCGACGCGGTAAAGCCCGTCGGGGCCGGGATCGTTGGTCTCGGGATCGCGCTGCAGCAGGATGCCGATCGGCCGCTGCTCGCGTACCGCCTGCTGGGCCGCGGCAATCGACGTCGCGCGGGCGATCGTGATCGGAATGATGACATCCGGAAACAGCACGGTGTTGCGCACCGGGACGATGATCAGCGCGTCGCTCGGGATCGGCGTCGAAGTCGATGCTGGGCTTGAAACGTCTGAGGCAGCCATGTCGAAATCCTTTAGCTCGACTTTCCGAGCCGCAGGCCGACGCAACCATGCGCGGCAAAGCGGCTGATGGTGTAGCGGCCGGTCGGCAGCGCGATGCGGCGCTCGAACCGGCCCTGCGGCAGTTCGAGGCGCAGGATGCGGGCGTTGCGGAGTTCAGGGGGCAGGGTGCGGCGGCCGGAGATCACCAGCGTGTCGCCGTCGAGCGCGGCCTCGACCTCGTCGGGATCGACCCCCGGCAACGCGACCAGGATCAGGATTTCATCCTCGGTCTCGATCACGTCGGTCGGCGGTTCCCAGCTCGGCTCGGTGCTTCCCGCGCGCGGGTGCAAATTGAGGAAGCTCTGGTGCAACCGTTCGGCGCGGGCGAGCGCCTCGATCGCATCCGACAGCATCCAGTTGATCTGATCCTTGGGCCGCATGGGCACTCTCCACGTCGCATTGGGAGGCGAGGTTACCGGTCTTGCCGCCGACCGTAAACCGGCCCCTCGCGCGTCTGATCGGGGGTAAAATTGTCCGAAATGTCGCGATTTGCGGCATGACCGCGATGCACGGACCGCAGCCGGACGCTTATGCCGCGGCTATGTGACAGGGCTGCGGCTGCTCTCGAATTCCTACGGCCTTCCCAGCATCTTTTTGGCGTGATGCGGTGCGCTCGCGCGCGCCGCCAAACGGGAAGGTGGCACATGACCTTGCTCCATTACCACGATGCCCGGCCGCACGGTTCGGCCGGCGCCGTGCCCTTGATCCTGCGGCGGACGTTCCGGCGGATCGGCCTCGTCTTCAGGACTGTTCACCGCGCGATCGCCGCCGCCAAGATTCACCGGCTCCGCAATGAGCTGCTGCTGCATCGCGGCCACGAGGATTGGGCGCGGACCCATCTCAATGTCGGCATGCTCGGCGGCGACGCCGAGAGATATCCACGGGCGCCGGTCGTGCTCGGCGAGAAGTGGGATTACTGAGATGCGCGCAGTTTCGTTCATCGCTGCCCTGCCGCGCCGCGCCGCAGAAGGGCTGCTCGCATTCCTCGCCTGGATCGGCGAGGAGCCGATCAGCGACTACCGGCCCGAGGCGCATTACATGCGCGGTCCGGGACCTGCGTGGCGGGCCAAGCATCGCGGGAGTTAGAACGAGATGACTTTACTCGGAATCGGCGACCGGACTCCGCTTCACCTCGCCCCGCGTGCGGGGAGAGGTCGGAACGCATCGTTAGATGCGTTCCGGGTGAGGGGGAGCTGCCGCAAACGCAGCGATCACCGTGTAAGCGGAGACGGCCCCTCACCCCAACCCTCTCCCCGCAAGAGCGGGGAGAGGGAGCGCGGTGCCGTCGTAGTCGCTACACAGTCCAATCTCATCAAGCTTTAGCAAACCAGTTCACGTCGCTTCACGTCGCGGCGCCAGATGATCGAGCAGGTTCATCGGGAGCGGGAAGACCACGGTCGAGGAGCGCTCGCCGGCAATGTCGTGCAGCGCCGCGAAGTAGCGCAGCTGCATCGCCTGCGGCTCCTGGGCAAGAATCCTGCCGGCCTCGACCAGCTTCTCGGCGGCCTGCTGCTCGCCCATCGCGTTGATCACCTTGGCGCGCCGCAGCCGTTCCGCCTCGGCCTGCTTGGCGATCGCCCGCACCATCGTTTCGTTGAGATCGATATCCTTGATCTCGACCCCGGTGACCTTGATGCCCCAGACGTCGGTCTGCCTGTCGAGGGTCTCCTGGATGTCGGCGTTCAACTTGTCGCGCTCCGCCAGCATCTCGTCGAGCTCGTGCTTGCCGAGCACCGAGCGCAGCGTGGTCTGCGCAAGCTGGCTGGTCGCAGCCATGTAGTCGCTGACCTTGATGATGGCGCGCTCGGGATCGACGATGCGGAAGTAGAGCACGGCGTTGACCTTGACCGAGACGTTGTCGCGCGAAATCACGTCCTGCGGCGGCACCACCTGCACCACCACCCTGAGATCGACCTTCACCAGCTGCTGCACCACAGGAATCAGGATGATGAGCCCCGGGCCCTTCACCCCGGTGAAACGGCCGAGCGTGAAGATGACGCCGCGCTCGTATTCGCGCAGCACGCGCACGGCCTGGGTCAGGAATACGATGATCAGCAGCGCGATCGCCGCATAGGTAAAATAATCAAGCATCATGCTGTACCTCCTTCGCCGGGGGAGGCCGGCGCGCGCCGTACCACCAGCGTCAAATCGATGATGTTGGCGACCTCGACCGTGTCTCCCGCCGTGAACGTCTCGGTGCTGCGCGCTTGCCAGCGTTCACCGTTGGTGAAGACGTGACCCGTGGTCTCGGACCAGTCGAGCACTTCGGCCGATAGCCCGCGCATGGCTTGCGCACCGATCCGCACCGGGCCCTTGCGCGCGCGGCGGAGCGCGCCGAGCACGACGAGAATCAGCCCCGTGAACATCGCGGCGACGATGCCGATGACCGGCCATGACAGCCGGTATCCGGGCGCCTCGATCCGAAACAGCATGGCTGCTCCAAGCACGAAGGCGACTATTCCTCCGAGGCCGATCACGACGGTCGGGTTGAAGGCTTCGATTGCGAGCAGCGCGATCCCGACCAGCATCAGGGCGAAGCCGGCGTAGTTGATCGGCAGCATGTTGAGCGCGTAGAGACCGAGCAGCAGGCAGATCGTCCCGACAACCCCCGGCGCCACGGCACCGGGCGACATGAACTCGAAGATCAGGCCGTAGATGCCGACCATCAGGAGAATGAATGCGATATTGGGGTCGGTGATGACCGCAAGCGCGCGCGCGATCCAGGTGGGATCGATGGCCTCGATCGCGGCTTCCCTGGTCGCCAGGCGTTGCGTCTTGCCGCCGGGGAGCTCGATTGTCCGGCCATCGACCTGCCTGAGCAGGTCGGCCGGATCACGCGCGGTGAGATCGATGACGTTGGCCTGCAGCGCAGCGTTGGCGGAGAGGGTGGCGGCATCGCGTACCGCCTTCTCGGCCCAGTCGGCATTGCGGCCACGCAATTCGGCGAGGCTGCGGATGAAGGCAACGGCATCATTCGTCACCTTCGCCGTCATGGCGTCCTTGGTTTCGGACGGATGGCCGCCGTCCTTCTGGTCCTTGCCGCCCTTGTCCGGGGTGCTGCCCGGCAGCCCCGGTATCGGGCCGCCAATCTGCACCGGCGTCGCGGCGCCGATATTGGTGCCGGGCGCCATGGCCGCGAGATGGGTCGCATAGAGGATATAGGTCCCGGCGCTCGCGGCATGGGCCCCGGATGGCGCAACGTAGCCGACCACGGGAACGGGCGAGGCCAGTACGTCGGCGATGATCTCACGCATGCTGGTGCTGAGGCCGCCCGGCGTATTCAAACGCAGGATGACAATTTCGGCGCGACGCTCGGCGGCCTTGGCCAGGCCGTCCTTGACGTAGCTGGCCGCTGCCGGCCCGATTGCCCCGTCGATTGAAATGGTCAGGGCAAGATGGCTGTTGTCCGCGGCCGGACCGGGACGGATGGAGACAACCAGAGCGACCAGGACGGTCGCAACAACGAGGGCCGCCTTGAAGGTGGTGTGCACGGCAAGCACTCCCTTGCCGTGGATATGGGGCGCCGTTTCGGAACCTCAAGTTGGCGTCGTGTCACGGGCACCGCGTGCTGATCGCATTGTGCATTGCGATGGCTTATGTCGGGTCGGAAAATCTCAATGCGCGGCTGCGAGGTACTCGTCGGCAAGCTCAGCCATCGCTTGCGAGACCTCGGCCTTTGCCGACCCGTTCAATTGCACGATCGGCAGCCGCGTCGCCGGCTGCATGAATCCCAGAAGCGCCAGCGCGAACTTCAATGCGGCGGGATGCTCGCGCTCTAGCAAGGTCGCAAGCGGCACCAGCCGCTGGTGCAACTCCCGCGCCTGATACAACCGTCCCTCGCGGAAATGCCTGTGAACGGCCACATACAGATCGGGCGCGACGTTCGTCACGGCCGAGATGCAGCCATCGCCACCGGCGGCGAGCCAGGCCAGCGAGGCGGCGTCGTCGCCGGTCAGCATCCGGAATGTCGCCGGCAGCCGTGAGCGCAGGCGCGCCAGCCGGGCAACGTCACCACTGCCGTCGCGCAATCCCACGAAGCGCGGCGATGCGGCGAGCTCGAGCAGCGTCTCGTCGGCAAGGCCCCTCACCGTGCGCGACGGAATGTCGTGCAGGATGACGGGCAGTGTGGTGGCCGCGGCGACGGCGCGGAAATGCGCCGCCGTGCCCCGTGGCATCGGTTTGTTGTAATAGGGCACGACCGACATGACCGCGTCGGCACCGGCGGCTTCCGCGGACCGGGTGAATGTGACGGCGCGATCCGTCGCGTTCGATCCGGCGCCGGCGATGATGCGAACCCGCTTGCGCGCGACGCCTGCGGCGATGCGCACGAGCTGCGCGCGTTCCGCGGGCTCCAGCGTCGCGCTTTCACCGGCGGTCTCGCCGACCACCAGCGCGGTGGCGCCGGCTGCGATCTGGCGCTCGCACAGCCGGCCGAATGCGTCCGCGTCGATTTCGCCCCGACGGCTGAAGGGAGTCGGAAGATCGGGGATGAAGCCCGACAGCCATCCGGCCGTGTCGGCTTTCGCAGCCGTTTGCCAGGTCATGGGTGGCTCACGCCACGCGGCTTGCTGGGAGGCTCGCGGTCTCGCCGCGCATATCGAGCTCGATCTCACGCGACAGCTCGACGATCATTTCAGGATGCTGGCCGTTCTCGAACAGCGCGTATTTGACGGCCTGGGCGCGGTTGACGAACAGGCCGCCATAGAGGCCGTTCTGTTGCTGGGCGACCCACTGGCCGCGATGGTTGCGGCCAATGAAGACGATAGTGGACGCGGCGCTACACGAGGGAGGTTCGACGAGTTTCACGGTTGTAGTCCTTCTTTCGTTTCTGACGCGTTTTCCGAACGCGAACCGGTATCCGGTTCGCTCGAAAACGCTTCAGTCACAGTCACGCGATCAATGTCTGATTTGCCGGATATGAAATCGAGCGCGAAGGGCGGCCGACTTCATAGGAGCGGCATAGGATTTTCCGGGATGGATTCAGAGGCGCTGGACGATGCCGGTGCCGAGCGCACACAGCGCGACATAGGCGGTCATCTCGTCCCAGTGGTTGAGGTTTGCGGCAAACGGCATTTCGCGCTTGGCGATCCCTGCAAAGGCACAGATCACCGCCGACATCCACAGCAGCGTGACGAGGCCCTTGCCGAAGCCGGTACCGGCGAACACGGCAAAGCCGATCATGATGGCAAGCCGGAAGCCGAACCGAACCATGACCTGGACCGACTGCAGCTGCCGCGGCAGTTGTTTGGTGTCCACGCCGGCGCCGCCTTCAGCCGATATTGTCGACGAACAGCGGCTCGTACACCGCGCGCGTGTCGCGACGGACGGTCGGCACGCTGGTTCGGCTATCGGGTGTGGAGATCCGCTGTGCCTCGACGAAGGCGCTGAGGATCGCAAGCGCAAGATCGGCATGGCGGGTCTCGATCGACTGGTCGAGCCAGTCCGGCAGTTCGCGTTCGCGCGACAATGCGCAGTGCCACTCGCCCTCGTCATAGACCAGGCGGCGGATTTGCCATTGCGGCAGTTCCAGATCGAGCAGCGCGATCGCGGCGTCGGTCCAGGCGCCTGACTGGATCAGGCGCTCGACGCGGTGAGTCTTGCCGCTCTGTCCGACCGAGGGAAAGCGCCGGCAGGTCTGGCTGATGATGTCGGCCATGAATTCAGCCGTCACCGCATAAGCGTCGCGCACCCGTTCGCCGAGATCGATGGAGGTGTTTTGGGAAAGCACTGACATGGCGTCATCTCGTCTTGCGCGGCCCAAGGAAAGCCAAGCTCAAGGCATTGGCCGCAGGCTCAAAATGGCCGGAGTGCCATTTGAAAACGAGATGAGGCGAGGGGCGGAGATATAGGGATTCCATAAAGGCCAAGTTGTCGTCCTGGCGAAAGCCAGGACCCATTACCACCGAATCTGCTTGTGAGATCAGGTTGGGGCCCCAGCCATCGCAAAACTCGGACCTGTGGTTATGGGTCCTGGCTTTCGCCAGGACGACTGCGGAGAGCGCCTGCCGCCTTTATAGGATTCCTATAACGTCCTTATTCGCCACATCTCGAAAACCTATGCCCCGGATGGCACCTCACGGCCATCCGGCGCGGAGCGCTTATACGGTCGCCCCGCGCCCCCTCGGATGCATAGGAGTCTTTCATGATGGACATTCTCATGGCGGCGCTTGCGGTCGGCTTCTTCGCGGCCGGCATCGGCTACGCCTACGCCTGTGAACGGCTGTAACGGAGGCGGCGATGATCTTCGATTATTCGCTCGCCGGCCTCGTCTCGCTGGGCCTGCTGTTCTACCTCACTTACGCATTGCTGCGGCCCGAACGCTTCTAGGCGGCCCGCGATGTCAGCGCTTTGCACAATTCTGTTAGCCGACGCGATGCTGACCGGGCTGTTGCTCGGCTTGTTCGCGTCGATGCTGCGCTTCGCTCCCATTCGAAAGGTTTGACGCAATGACCGTCATCGGCTGGATTCAAATTATTCTGTTTTGCGCGATCGTTGCCGCGCTGGTCAAACCGCTCGGCTGGTACATGACCCGCGTGTTCAATGGCGAGCGCACCTTCCTGTCGCCCGTGCTGCGCCCGGTCGAGTGCGGCATCTACTGGGTCGGCGGCGTCGACGAGCGGCGCGAGCAGCACTGGCTGACCTACACGGTCGCCATGCTGCTGTTCCATGTCGGCGGTTTCGCCATCATCTACGGGTTGATGCGGCTGCAGGCAGTGCTGCCGTTCAATCCGGCCGGGCAGTCGGCGGTATCGGAGGATCTCTCCTTCAACACCGCGATCTCCTTCATCACCAACACCAATTGGCAGAACTACGGCGGCGAGAGCACGCTGTCCTATCTGGTCCAGATGGTCGGCCTGACCCACCAGAACTTCCTGTCGGCGGCGACCGGCATCGCGCTGGCGATGGCGCTGATCCGCGGCTTTACCCGCTCGTCGATGCGCACGGTCGGCAACTTCTGGGTCGACGTCACGCGCTGCACGCTCTACGTGCTGCTGCCGATCTGCGTTATCTACGCGCTGTTCCTGGTCTGGCAGGGCATGCCGCAGACGCTTCACGCCTATATCGATGCGACCACGCTGGAGGGCGGCAAGCAGACCATCGCGCTCGGTCCGGTGGCCTCGCAGGTCGCGATCAAGATGCTCGGCACCAATGGCGGCGGCTTCTTCAACGCCAACGCCGCGCATCCGTTCGAGAACTCGACCGCGCTGTCGAACCTCGTGCAGATGGTCTCGATCTTCGCGCTCGGTGCCGCGATGACCAACGTGTTCGGCCGCATGGTCGGCAACGAGCGCCAGGGCTGGGCGATCTTCGCCGTGATGGGCATCCTGTTCGTCGCCGGCGTCACCGTCACCTACTGGGCGGAAGCCAACGGCACCTCGGCGCTGCACGCGCTCGGCCTTTCGGGCGGCAACATGGAGGGCAAGGAGGTCCGCTTCGGCATCGTCGCGTCCTCGCTGTTCGCCGTCGTCACCACTGCGGCCTCCTGCGGTGCGGTCAACGCCATGCACGACAGCTTCACAGCGCTTGGCGGCATGATCCCGCTGATCAACATGCAGCTCGGCGAGGTCATCATCGGCGGCGTCGGCGCCGGCTTCTACGGCATGCTGCTGTTCGTCGTGCTGGCGATCTTCGTCGCTGGCCTGATGGTCGGCCGCACCCCGGAATATGTCGGCAAGAAGATCGAGGCGCGCGAGGTCAAGATGGCGATGCTCGCGATCCTGGTGCTGCCGCTGATGTATCTCGGCTGGACCGCGGTCAGCGTGGTGCTGCCGTCGGCGGTGGCCTCGATGGCGAACTCCGGCCCGCACGGCTTCACCGAGGTGCTGTACGCGTTCACCTCGGCGACCGGCAATAACGGCTCGGCCTTCGCGGGCCTCACCGGCAACACCCTGTTCTACAATCTGACGCTCGCCTCCGCGATGTTCGTCGGCCGCTTCTTCATGATCGTGCCGGCGATGGCGATCGCGGGTTCGCTGGTCGAGAAGAAGTCGATCCCGGCCTCGGCGGGGACTTTCCCGACCACCGGCGGCCTGTTCGTCGGCCTCGTCATCGGCGTGATCCTGATCATCGGCGGTCTCACCTTCTTCCCGGCGCTGGCGCTCGGGCCGATCGTCGAGCACCTCGCGATGAACGCCAACACCCTGTTCTGATCGAATTGTCCGGAGTGACAACCATGGAAACCACAAGACTGCAAAAGCAGGTGACGGCGTCGACCATGTTCGACCCGAAGATCCTGGTGCCGGCGATCCGCTCGGCCTTCGTCAAGCTCGATCCCCGCCTGATGGCGAAGAACCCTGTGATGTTCGTGGTCGAGGTCGTGGCCGCGTTGACCACGGTGATCTTCGTCCGCGACCTCGTCACCGGCAGCGCCAATCTCGGCTTCACCTTCCAGATCATCCTCTGGCTCTGGTTCACGGTGCTGTTCGCCAATTTCGCCGAGGCCGTCGCCGAGGGCCGCGGCAAGGCGCAGGCGGAATCGCTGAAGAAGACCCGCACCGAGAGCCAGGCCAAGCTGCTCACCGGTACCGACCGGACCTATCGCATGGTGCCCGGCACTTCGCTGAAGGTCGGCGACATCGTGCTGGTCGAGGCCGGCGACAACATCCCGTCCGACGGTGAGGTGATTGAAGGCGTGGCCTCGGTCAATGAAGCGGCGATCACGGGTGAATCCGCGCCTGTGATCCGCGAGTCCGGCGGCGATCGTTCCGCGGTCACCGGCGGCACCCAGGTGCTGTCGGACTGGATTCGCGTCCGCATCACCGCAGCGCAAGGCTCGACCTTCATCGACCGCATGATCAGGCTGGTGGAGGGCGCCGAGCGGCAGAAGACGCCGAACGAGATCGCGCTCAATATCCTGCTGGCTGGTCTCACCATCATCTTCGTGTTCGCCACGGTGACGATCCCGAGCTATGCGGCCTATGCCGGCGGCTCGATCTCGGTCGTGGTGCTGGTGGCGCTGTTCGTGACGCTGATCCCGACCACGATCGGCGCGCTATTGTCGGCGATCGGCATCGCCGGCATGGACCGCCTGGTGCGCTTCAACGTGCTGGCGATGTCCGGCCGCGCAGTCGAGGCCGCCGGCGACGTCGATACGCTGCTGCTGGACAAGACCGGCACCATCACGCTCGGCAACCGCCAGGCGACCGCATTCCGTCCGATTCGCGGCGTCTCCGAGCAGGACCTCGCCGACGCGGCGCAGCTTGCCTCGCTGGCCGACGAAACGCCGGAAGGCCGCTCGATCGTGGTGCTGGCCAAGGAGAAATACGGCATCCGCGGCCGCGACATGCATGAGCTGGCCGCGACCTTCGTGCCGTTCACCGCGCAGACCCGCATGAGCGGCATCGATGCCGGCACGTCGTCGGTCCGCAAGGGCGCGGTCGACGCGATCCTTTCCTATGTCGACGGCGGCTCGCCCCGCACCGTCGCCTCGGGCAACACCGTCCGCGCGCTCGCGGCGACGATGAGCGCCGAAGCGCGCGAGATCCAGTCGATTGCCGACGAGATCGCCAAGGCCGGCGGCACGCCGTTGGCCGTCGCCAAGGACGGCAAGCTGCTCGGCGTCGTGCACCTGAAGGACATCGTCAAGGGCGGCATCCGCGAGCGCTTTGCCGAACTGCGCCGGATGGGCATCCGCACCGTGATGATCACCGGCGACAACCCGATGACCGCGGCCGCGATCGCGGCCGAGGCCGGCGTCGACGACTTCCTGGCGCAGGCAACCCCCGAGGACAAGCTCAAGCTGATCCGCGACGAGCAGTCCAAGGGCAAGCTCGTCGCGATGTGCGGCGACGGCACCAATGACGCGCCGGCGCTGGCGCAGGCCGATGTCGGCGTCGCCATGAACACCGGCACGCAGGCTGCCCGCGAGGCCGGCAACATGGTCGACCTCGATTCCAATCCGACCAAGCTGATCGAGGTGGTGGAGATCGGCAAGCAGCTGCTGATGACCCGCGGCGCGCTGACCACGTTCTCGATCGCCAACGACGTCGCGAAGTACTTTGCGATCATCCCGGCGATGTTCCTCGCCTTCTATCCGCAGCTCCACGTGCTGAACGTCATGCACCTGGCAAGCCCGCAGAGCGCGATCCTGTCGGCGATCATCTTCAACGCGCTGATCATCATCGCGCTGATCCCGCTGGCGCTGAAGGGCGTCAAGTATCGCGCGGTCGGTGCCGGCGCGCTGCTCGGCCGCAATCTGATGATCTACGGCTTGGGCGGCATCATCATCCCGTTCATCGGCATCAAGGCGATCGATCTCGTCGTCGCCGCTTTGGGCCTGGCTTAAGGAGCCGCAATCATGATGAGAGAAATCCGCCCCGCCATCCTCGTGCTGGTCCTGCTGACAGCAATCACGGGCCTTGCCTATCCGCTCGCCATCACCGGGATTGCCGGCGTCATCTTTCCGCGGCAGGCGCAAGGCAGCCTGATCGAGCAGGACGGCAAGGTGATCGGCTCCGCCCTGATCGGGCAGGAGTTCAAGGAAGATAAATACTTCCATGGCCGGCCGTCGGCGACGGTCGCGCCCGATCCGAACGACTCCACGAAGACCGTCCCGGCGCCCTATAACGCGGCCAATTCCGGCGGCTCCAACCTCGGTCCGACCAGCAAGGCGCTGAACGACCGGGTCAAGGAGGATGTCGAGAAGCTGAAGGCGGAGAATCCGTCGGCCGGCGTGCCGGTCGATCTCGTGACCACGTCGGGCAGTGGGCTCGATCCGGATATCTCGCCGGACGCTGCGCTGTTCCAGGTGCCGCGGGTCGCCAAGGCGCGCAGCATGTCCGAGGACGCGGTGCGCGAGCTGGTGACGCAGAACACGCAGGGCCGCTTCGCCGGCGTGATCGGCGAGCCCCGCGTTAACGTTCTTGCGCTCAATCTGGCGCTCGACGCGGCAAACGCAAAATAGGGGAGTAGGCTGTCTCTCGCAGGATGACTATATTGCGGTATGGCCAATCAGCGCGACCCTGACAAACGACCCTCGCCGGATGCGCTGCTGGAGGCGGCGCGCCGGGAGACCGATCGATCGGGACGGCTGAAGATCTTCATCGGCGCCGCCCCCGGCGTCGGCAAGACCTACGAGATGCTCTCGAGCGCCCACGCCCGCCTCAAGGCGGGCGTCGACGTCGTGGTCGGTGTCGTCGAAACCCACGGTCGGATCGAGACCGAGGCGCTGCTCAGGGGTCTCGAGGTGCTGCCGCGCAAGCGGCTGGCCTATCGCGACCAGACGCTCGAGGAGATGGACCTCGACGCATTAATCGCGCGGCGGCCGCAGCTGGCGCTGGTCGACGAGCTCGCCCATACCAACGCACCGGGTAGCCGGCATCCCAAGCGCTACCTCGACGTCGAGGAACTGCTGTCGCACGGCATCGACGTCTACACCGCGATCAACATCCAGCACATCGAGAGCCTCAACGACGTCGTCGCGCAGATCACCCATGTGCGGGTGCGCGAGACGGTGCCGGACTCGGTGGTCGATCGCGCCGATGCGATCGAGCTGATCGACCTGACGCCCGACGATCTGATCCAGCGGCTGAAGGAGGGCAAGGTCTATGTGCCGAGACAAGCCGAGCGGGCGCTGGAACACTATTTCTCGCCGGGCAATCTGACCGCGCTGCGCGAGCTGGCGCTGCGCCGCACCGCCGAGCGGGTCGACGAGCAGCTGCTCAACCACATGCAGGCCAATGCGATTGCCGGACCCTGGGCCGCGGGCGAACGCATCCTGGTGTGCCTCAGCGAGGATCCGCGCGCGGCCGGCCTCGTGCGCTACACCAAGCGCCTCGCCGACCGGCTGCATGCGCAATGGACCGCGGTCAGCATCGAGACGCGGCGCAGCCTGCAACTTTCCGACGAGCAGCGCGACCGGCTGGCCGACACCATGCGGCTCGCGGAATCGCTCGGCGGCGAGGCGCTGACGCTTCCCGGCGTCGGCCGCCGCATTGCCGACGACGTCATCAATTTCGCGCAGGCCAACAACGTCACCCAGATCATCATCGGCAAGTCGACGCGCTCGCGCTGGTTCGAGCTGACGCATGGATCCGTGGTGCACGATCTGGTGCGCCGCGCCGGCAATATCAGCGTCAACGTGATCGCCGGCGACGAGCTGCCGGTCGGCAAGGCGGCGGTGCAGACCGCGCAGCGGCAGGAGCCGTTCAATCCGCGGCCCTATCTGATGGCGCTGCTGCTGGCGGCGCTCGGGCTCGGCGCGGCCAAGCTGATCCAGCCGTTCTTCGGCATCGAGAATGTGGACCTCGTCTTCCTCACCGCCGTGGTCGGCGCCGCGGCGCGCTACGGCCTCGGGCCGTCGCTGCTGGCGAGCGTCGCGGCCTCGCTGTGCTACAACTTCTTCTTCCTGCCGCCGGTCTATACCTTCACCATCACCGACCCGACCAATGTCGCGGCGTTCTTCTTCTTCATGCTGATCGCGCTTCTGGTCTCCAACGTTGCGGCGCGGGTGCGTACCCAGGCCGACACCGCGATCAGCCGCGTCCGCACCACCGAATCGCTCTACGCCTTCAGCCGCAAGCTCGCCGGCACCGCGACACTGGACGACGTGCTGTGGGCGACCGCCTACCAGATCGCGCTGATGCTCAAGGTGCGCGTGGTGCTGCTGCTGCCGGAGGATGGGATGCTGACCGTCAAGAGCGGCTATCCGCCGGAGGATCAGCTCGATCAGGCCGATCTTGCCGCCGCCAACTGGGCCTGGGGCAACGATCGCCCGGCCGGCCGCGGCTCGGATACGCTGCCGGGGGGAAAACGGCTGTTCCTGCCGATGCGCACCGGCCGCGGCCCGATCGGGGTGATCGGCATCGATGATGACCGCACCGGGCCCTTGCTGACGCCGGACCAGCGCCGGCTGCTCGATGCGCTGGTCGACCAGGGCGCGCTGGCGATCGAGCGCGTGCTGCTGGTCGAGGACATGGACCGCGTCAAGCGCACGGTGGAATCCGACCGGCTGCGCGGCGCGCTCCTGACCTCGATCTCGCACGATCTCAAGACCCCGCTGGCCTCGGTGCTCGGCTCGGCCTCGGCGCTGCGCGATCTCGGCGCCAACCTGAGCGATGCGCAGAAGCACGATCTGCTCGCCACCGTGATCGACGAGTCCGAGCGGTTGAATCGGTTTATCGCCAATCTGCTCGACATGACCAAGCTGGAATCCGGCGCGATCGTACCGAACACGGCGCGGCATGACGTCGGCGAGATCGTCGGCAGCGCGCTGCGCCGGGCGAGCAAGATCCTGGTGCATCACCGGGTGTCGCTGGATCTCGCGGCCGACCTTCCGATGCTGGAGCTCGACGCCGTGCTGTTCGAGCAGGTGCTGTTCAACCTGCTCGACAATGCCGCCAAATACGCCCCATCGGACACCACGATCTCGATCCGCGGCGCCCGCGACCGCGACACGATCGCGCTGCAGATCCTCGATGAAGGCAACGGGATTTCCGCGGCCGAGCTCGAAAGCGTGTTCGACAAATTCTATCGCGCCGAGAAGGGCGACCATGTCCGCCCCGGCACCGGCCTCGGACTTGCGATCTCGCGCGGCTTCGTCGAGGCGATGCGCGGCACGATCGCGGCGGCCAACCGCGCCGACCGCAGCGGCGCCGTCATCACCATCCGCCTGCCGATCCCCGCCGACACCAACGCGCTGGACACTGCTGCATGAACGCCACGCCGATCAAGGTCCTGGTCATCGACGACGAGCCGCCGATCCGCAAGCTGCTGCGGATGGGGCTGAGCACGCAGGGCTACGACATTCTCGAGGCATCCAACGGCAAGCTGGCGCTGGAGATGCTGGCCGAGGGGCCGGCGCTGATCATCCTCGACCTCGGATTGCCCGACATCCAGGGCCACGATCTCTTGCGCATGATCCGCGGCCGCAACGAGAGCGTGCCGATCGTGGTGCTGTCGAGCCGCGGCGACGAGGCCGGCAAGGTGCAGGCGCTCGACCTCGGCGCGGACGATTATCTGACCAAGCCGTTCGGCATGGACGAACTGCTGGCGCGGCTGCGCGCGGCGCTGCGCCACCAGTTGCAGGTGCAGGGCGAGCGGCCGGTGTTCCGCTCCGGCGATCTTTCGGTCGACCTGGTGCGCCGGATCGTCAAGGTCGGCGACAGGGAGATCAAGCTGTCGCCGAAGGAATACGACCTGTTGCGCGTGCTGGTGCAGCATGCCGGCAAGGTGCTGACCCACCGCTTCCTCTTGAAGGAATTGTGGGACGAGCTGACCGACGCGCAATATCTGCGGGTCTATGTGCGCCAGCTACGCCAGAAGATCGAGGCCGACCCGGAGCGTCCGCAATTCGTGCTGACCGAGACCGGCATCGGCTATCGGCTGCGCGCGGCGGACTAACATGTAGCCCGGATGAGCGAAGCGATATCCGGGGCATCTCCCGCATGTCGCTGCGCTCATGCGGGCTACGTTGGTGCCGTCGCCCGACGACACCAAACGGAACTTTCGCTGCCATCGAGGCTTGTTTTCCCTCACCGGGAGAGAACCCATGGCAAGGAAATATTCGCGGAAGGCATCACGCGATGTCGAGCGCGCGATGAAGAAACGCAAGGCCGGCACGCTGCGCAGCGGCCGCTCCAAGAAGAAGGTGAAGAGCCGCAAGCAGGCGATCGCGATCGGGCTATCCGAGGCGCGTGCCAAGGGGCGGAAGGTGCCGAAGAAGGCGTCCAAGAAGAAGACGGCGAAGAAGCGCAAGACTGCCAAGAAGCGGAAGAGCTCGAAGAAGAAGTAGCGGACGAGTTGCATCCATCCGTCATTGCGAGGAGCGTAGCGACGAAGCAATCCATCCCTCCGCGTATGTGGAGAGATGGATTGCTTCGCTGCGCTCGCAAGGACGAGAGATCTCACCCCGCCTTCCGTCGCCGCGCGCTTGACCGGTGCGTCTTCTTGGCGGCGCGGCGATGTGCGGTCGGGCGGCGCGCGGTGGAGCGCGAGCGCCTTGCGCCGCTCTTGCCGCCCTTGAGGCTCTGCTGCAGCGCGTCCATCAGGCTCACGACGTTGCTTGGCTTCTGCTCGCGCTCGGCGGTCTTGATCGGCTTGCCGGCCGCCTTGCGGCGGACCAGGGCCTTCAGCGCGGTCTCATACTCGTCCTTGAATTTCGACGGATCGAAATGCGCGGCCTTGCTGTCGAGGATATGGCCGGCGAGCTCGATCATGTCCTTCGTGACCTTCGGGCTCTTGATGTCGTCGAAATAATCGTCGGCATCGCGCAGCTCGTAGGGGTAGCGCAAGGTGGTGCCGAGCATGCCCTTGTCGAGCGGCTCGATCGCGATCACATGCTCGCGGTTGGTCAGCACGATCCGCGCCAGCGCGACGCGGTCCTGATCCTTCATGGCGTCGCGGATCACCGCGAACGCGTCGACGCCGGCCTTGCCGTCGGGCCTGATATAATAGGGGTGGTCGAGATAGCGCTTGTCGATCTCGCCCTCGGGCACGAAGCTGTCGATGTCGATGGTATGGTTGCTCTCGATCTGGACCGCCTCGAGTTCGTCCTTCTCGATCTCGACATATTTGCCCTTGCTGACCTCATAGCCGCGGCCCTTCTGATCGCCCTCGACAACGTCGCCGGTCTCGGTATCGACCATCTGCTGCTTCAGCCGGTTGCCGGTCTCCCGGTTGATCATGTGGAAGCGGGTCTTCTCGACCGCGGTCGAGGCCGGGTAGAGCGCCACCGGGCATGACACCAGCGAGAGCTTGAGCGTGCCTTTCCAGTAGGCGCGGGGAGCGGCCATGATCGCCTCCAAACAGCTTGAGTTTGGAACTTGAACGGATACCGTGGGTTTTGGTTCCTGATGGCCGCACGGAGGCGGCGGCCGTCGTTTGCGCCGAGGGTTTGCCGAGGTTTGTTGTGTCGCTGAGAAACCTGTCCACCTATCGCAAGAAGCGCGATTTCGAGAAGACCAGCGAACCGTCGGGCGACGTCAAGGTCGCACCTAGCAAGCAGCGGCGCTTCGTCATCCAGAAGCACGACGCGACGCGGCTGCATTACGATCTGAGGCTCGAATTCGACGGCGTCTTCAAGTCCTGGGCGGTGACGCGCGGGCCGTCGCTCGATCCGCATGACAAGCGGCTGGCGGTCGAGGTCGAGGATCATCCGCTCGACTATGGTGATTTCGAAGGCACCATTCCCGAAGGCCAGTATGGCGGCGGCACGGTGCAGCTGTGGGATCGCGGGACCTGGGAATCGGATGATCCCGAGCGCGGCTTCAGGAAGGGCGACCTGAAGTTCACGCTCGAGGGCGACAAGCTGCACGGCAGCTGGGTGCTGGTGCGGATGAAGGGCGACCGCTTCGGCGGCAAGCGCACCAACTGGCTCCTGATCAAGCACCGCGACGAATATGCCGTTGACGGCAACGGCGAGGAGATCCTCGACGAGGATCGTTCGGTCGCTTCCGGACGCTCGATGGCGCAGATCGCGGCCGGCAAGGGCCGGGCGCCGAAGCCGTTCATGCTGGCCAAGGGCAATGGCAAGGCCAAAGCTGACGCGGTCTGGCAGTCCAACCACGGCATGGCTGCGGACGCGCGCGCCAGGACCAAGGCCCCAGCGCCCAAGGAACGGCTGAAAGTGACGCGGCAGGCGAAACCGAAGCAGGCATCGGAGATGCCTGATTTCGTCGCGCCGCAGCTCTGCGCCGCGGTCGAGTCTCCACCAAATGGCACGGGCTGGTGCCACGAGATCAAGTTCGACGGCTACCGCGTGCAGTTGCGCGTCGAAGACGGCGAGGCCGTGCTGAAGACGCGCAAGGGGCTCGACTGGTCTGGCAAGTTCGGCGCGATCGTGAAGGAGGCGGAGAAGCTGCCCGACGCGCTGATCGATGGCGAGATCGTCGCGCTCGACAAGAACGGCACGCCGCATTTTTCGACGCTGCAGGCCGCGCTCTCCGACGGCAAGACGGATCGGCTGATCTTCTACGCGTTCGACCTGCTGTTCGCCGGCACCGAGGACCTGCGCCCGCTGCCGCTCGCCGAGCGCAAGACGAGGCTGAAGCAATTGCTCGCGGCGCGCAAGGGCAAGAACCCTCTGATCCGCTATGTCGAACATTTCGAGCAGCGCGGCGAGGCGGTGCTGGAATCCGCGCGCAAGCTCGGCCTCGAAGGTATCGTCTCCAAGCGGCTCGACGGTGCCTACCGTTCCGGCCGCTCCGACGACTGGACCAAGGCAAAAATCCGCGCCGGCCACGAAGTGGTGCTCGGCGGCTGGAAGACCACCAATGGCAAATTCCGCTCGCTGATGGCGGGCGTTTATCGCGGCGATCATCTGGCGTTTGTCGGCATCGTCGGCACCGGCTTCGGCCAGGACACGGTCCGCCGCATCATGCCGGCGCTCAAGGCGGCGGAGGCGGACGTGAGCCCGTTCGGCGGCAAGGACGCGCCGAAGAAGACCCGCGACGTGCACTGGCTGAAGCCGGAGCTGGTCGCCGAGATCGAGTTCGCCGGCTGGACCGACGCCGGCAATATCCGCCAGGCCGCCTTCAAGGGCCTGCGCCAGGACAAGCCGGCGCACGAGGTCGAGGCCGAGCGGCCGGTTGTAACCAAAGTGGTGAAGCCGATGGCCAAGGGCGTGGCGAAGAAGGGCGCCGGGAGAGCGTCCAGCGAGGTGATGGGTGTCGTCATCTCGCACCCGGACAAGGCGCTGTGGCCTGATGCGGGCGATGGCGAGCCCGTGACCAAGCTCGACCTCGCCAACTATTTCGAGGCGGTCGGCGAATGGATGATCTCCTATCTCAAAGGCCGGCCGTGCTCGATCGTGCGTGCGCCCGACGGCATCAAGGGCGAGACCTTCTTCCAGCGTCATGCGATGGCCGGCACATCAAAACTCCTCAAGCTTGCGAAGGTCTCGGGCGACCGCAAACCCTATTTGCAGATCGACCAGGTTGAGGGCCTGGCGGCGGTCGCGCAGGCCGGCGGCCTCGAACTGCATCCCTGGAATTGCGCGCCCGATGCCTATGACACGCCGGGCCGGCTGGTGTTCGATCTCGATCCCGCGCCCGATGTCGCATTCGCCGACGTGATCGATGCCGCCAAGGACATGCGGCAACGGCTGACCGCGGTCGGTCTCGAAAGCTTCTGCAAGACCACCGGCGGCAAGGGGCTGCACGTCGTCACACCGCTGCTCGCAGGCAGCAGGGACAAGGTGACGTGGAAGGAGGCCAAGGCGTTCGCGCAGGCGGTCTGCCAATGGATGGCGCAGGACGATCCCGAGCGCTATCTGATCAACATGTCCAAGGCCAAGCGCACGGGAAGGATATTCCTCGACTATTTGCGCAACGACAGGATGTCGACGGCGGTCGCGGTGTTGTCGCCGCGGGCGCGTCCGGGGGCGACGGTTTCGATGCCGCTGACCTGGCCGCAGCTGCGCGGTGATCTCGATCCGAAGAAATTCACGCTACGCGCCGTGCCGGCCTTGCTCGCGAAGACGAAGGCCTGGGATGGCTACGAGGACGCAGCGTCGTCGATCAAATCGGCGATGAAGAAGCTTACGACGCAGTAAGCGCCGTCCAACGAAGCATCACCCGCTTTCGCGGGTGATGCTGGTCGTCGATATCGGCAGGACGCAACGCCACCAAGGGCTACAGTCGTCCCATCAGGAGCAGGATCAGCAGGATCACGACGACCAGGCCGAGCCCGCCGCCGCCGTAATAGCCGGTGCCGTAAAACGGTCCGCCGCCGATGCCGCTGAAGCCGCCAAGCAGCGCAATGACCAGAATGATGAGAATGATCGTTCCAATTGACATCTAGCGTCTCCTCAGCCCCGCGGGCTCGTCTCGTTTCTGCCCTTCGGGAAGGAAAACAACCCGTAACTGTGAAGGTTCCGGAGTTGGCGGCGCGATAAAACTGTGCGGTTCTTCCGTTTGCCTTGGAACAGAACTACATCAACGAAATCCACGGAGGAGTGCATCGCAATGTCGGCGCCGCTGATCGTTTCGATACCCCATAGCCTCGGCCGCGACGAGGCGATGCGCCGCTTGAAAACGGGCCTGTCGCGCGCGACGGCGAACCTGCCGGTCATAAGCGTCGACGAGGAGCGCTGGGACGACAACCGGATGAGCTTTCGCGTCCGGGCGCTGGGGCAGGTCGCGGCCGGGCATGTCGATGTCGAGGATACCCATGTGCGGGTCGAGGTGACGCTGCCGTGGCTGCTGCAAAGGTTCGCCGAGGTCGCACAGGTAGCGATCCAGAAGCGCGGGAAATTGCTGCTGACCAAGCGCTGACGCATCAAACTAGAGCGTTTTCGAGCGAAGTGGACACCGGTTCGCGTGAAGAAAACGCGACAAAACAAGAATCTAGAGCTTCGGTTCTGATTCAATCAGAACCGAAAATGCTCTAGGCGTGCGAGCGCGCTCGTTTTGAGGTTGGTTTCGACGCCGTTGCGGCCTTGGCCTTTAGCACCGCGACCGGAAGATCGGCGAACAGCGCCGGGAGCTGAATCCTGGTTGCTCCGTCCGGGAGTGCATATCCAGCCGCGTCGATTTCACCCTCAAAAGCTTCGGGGCGCGGCCAGCTGCGCCCGCCTTGCGTGAACGGGGCGAATGATTTTGCCACCGCAACGATGGCCGCCTCGCGGCCATGGCGCCGCGCGAAGGCAATGACGTGATCGCGGTGTGGGCCGCTGACCGCGAGCGGCACGTAGTCGCCGCTGGTGAACACATCGGCCATCTCGTTGCGGAGCCGGAGCAGATGCCGCGTCCATGCGAATTTGAGACGACCGTCGCGCCAGTCTAGCGCCAGCGCATCCCAATCCGGCGTCTCCAGTGTGGCGAGCATTCCTGCCCGTTCGGTAAAGTCGACCGGACGGCGGTTGTCCGGATCGACCAGCGAAAGATCCCAGCCTTCGGTGCCCTGGTAGAAATCCGGCACGCCCGGCATGGTTGCCTTCAGCGTGATCTGGCTGAGCGAATTCAGCGCGCCGATCAGCGCCGTGCGTTGCGCCAGCGTCCCCAGCGCATCGAGGAATTCGGGTGAGGTCTTGCGATCGAGGATTCGCTCGATAAAGGCTTTCACGCCGGCCTCGTAAGGCTGGTGCGGATTGAGCCAACTGGTTTCCTGCTTGCCCTCGCGCGCCGCCTTCAGCGCGTAGGCCTGGATGCGGGCGGCGAGCGAGGCGTCATCGGGATCCCAGGCGCCGAGCAGGGCCTGATACAGCATGTATTCGAACGTCGCCGATGGCGCGCGCATCTCGCCGTCGAGCACGAGATGCGGCGCATTCAGCACCTTCCAGCGCGCCACCGCGCTGGTCCATTCGCCGGGGATTTCCGCAAGCGCCATGATGCGGGCGCGGGCGTCCTCGCCGCGCTTGGTGTCGTGGGTCGCGGTCGCCGTCATGCCGTGCGGCCATTCGCGGGCGCGGGCCTGCATCATGGCGTGGAAGGCCTCGGGTGCGATCGCGCCCGCCGCCGGATCGCCGCCAACCTCGTTGAGCGCCAGCAGCCGGTGATAGCGATAGAAGGCGGTATCCTCCAGTGACTTCGCCATCATCGGCCCGGTGAATTGCTGCACCTTCAGCGCGAAGCGCCGGACCCGCGGCGCGCCATGCGGCGGCCGGCCGGGCTGCAAAAGGTCCATGGTCAAGGCGTCGCGCAGGAAATCGAAGATGCCTTCGTCGGCGGCGAACCAGTCGGCGCGGGCGCGCTCGATGGTCTCGCGGATCAGTGCGCGGTCATGCGCGGCTGGTCCCGAGGCGGTGAGATAGGTGCGATAGACCGGAAAGTGCAGCACATAGAGCTCGAGCGCCTGCCGCAGACTGTCGCCGGAGAAGTCGCGGGTCGAGTAGTGTCCGCTGGCAATGCGCGCGAGCAGCCGCGCCAGCACGGTGAATTCGCTGGTGAGCAGCGTCTCCAGCACGCGCTGCTTGGCCTCGCGCAACACCGGCGTCAGGTTCGGCGACTGGTTGCTGATCTGTCGCCAGATCTCGTTGAGCGGA
>NZ_JAQOSR010000136.1:0-25629 GCF_046718885.1 Bradyrhizobium sp. UFLA01-814
CGGCGTCAAGCGCCAAGGACCCAACGGCTTCCCGCCCACCCACATCCTGACAGACTTCCAAGACACAGGGACCCATACGCCGCGGCCATCGGAATGGGTACGCGGCTAGACATTCTTTCGGCAACCCTATTCGGTGGTTATGGGTCCCGGCCCTCGCCGGGACGACGTGGTGTTCGTTGCGTTCGTCTTCAATCCGCAACCAGCACGTCGGCGACGAAGCGCGGCTCGCGCACCGCCTGGCCGGCGAAGGTCGAGCCTTCCTCGAACCAGGAGCGCGGCGCCGGCGCGCCCCACAGCGTCTGGCGGCGCGGATCGCGCAGCGACCAGCGCAGCGGCTCATGGTCGTGATCGCCGGTGAAATAGTCGCTGGTGTAGAGCTCGATGCGGTGGCCGTCGGGGTCGCGGATGTAGAGGAAGAAGGCGTTGGAGATGCCGTGCCGGCCAGGGCCGCGCTCGATGTTCTTGAGGAAGCCGGAGGAGGCCATCACGTCGCAGAGATGCACGATGTTCATCGCTGTCGGCACCCAATAGGCGATGTGGTGCAGGCGCGGGCCACGGCCGTTGGTGATGGCGAAGTCGTGGACGTTGCCCTTGCGGTGCATCCAGGCGGCAGCGATGCGGCCGTTGTCGCCGTCCTCCTCGGCATATTCGGTGAGGCGGAAGCCGAGCCGGGCGTAGAAGTCGACGGTGTCCTGAACCTCGGCGGCGAACACGTTGAAATGGTCGAGCCGCTGCGGATGGCAGCCCTTGTAGAGGTCGTAGCGCCGCAGCAGATGCGGGCGTTTCTCCATCGTGGCGTAAAGCTCGATCTGGAAGCCGAACGGATCGGTGAATTGCAGCGTGCGGCCCTGGAACGGCTGGTCGACGAAGGCGTAGGCGATGCCGTTCTCGGAGAAGAAGGCAGCGGCCTTGTCGAGGTCGCCGTCATTGCCGACCTTGAAGCCAAGCCGGTTGCAGGCCGCTTTCGGCGCCTTGCGCAGCACCACCGAGTGATGCTGGTGCTCCTCGCTGGCGCGCAGATACACCGACTTGTCGTCGCGGTCCTCGATGTGGAGGCCGACCGTCTTCTCGTAGAAGGCGGCGCTCTTGTCGAGATCCGTGACGTCGAGCACGGCATGGCTGCAGCGGATGATGTTGAACGGCGGATCGAAAACATGCGTCGGAACGGGCATCGGTGTTTCCCCTCAATTTTATCGTCATTCCGGGGCTCGCGAAGCGAGAACCCGGAATCTCGAAGTTCCGGGTTCGACGCTGCGCATCGCCCCGGAACGACGGCTGGCTAAATTCCCAGTTTCTGAATCTTGTGCGTCCCACGCGCGAGCGAGACGTGCTTGGTTTCCATGTAGAAGTCGAACGAATAGTCGCCGCCGTCGCGGCCGATGCCTGACGACTTCATGCCGCCGAACGGGGTCGGCAGATGGCGGACGTTTTCCGAGTTGAGCCAGATCATGCCGGCTTCCAGCGCATCCGCCACCCGCAGCGCGCGGCCCATGTCGCCGGTCCAGACATAGCCGGTCAGGCCGTATTGCACGCCATTGGCGATCTCGATGGCCTCAGCCTCGTCCTTGAACGGGATGACGGTCAGGAACGGGCCGAACACCTCTTCCTGCGCGACGCGCATCTTGGCGTTGGCGCCGGTGACCAGCGTCGGCTGCACATAGTGGCCGCCGCCGGGGCCGTCATGCGGCTGGCCGCCGACTGCGATCGTCGCGCCGTCGTTCTTGGCGACGTCGAAATAGCTGCACACCTTGGCGAGATGCCGCTCATGGATCAACGGCCCGATCTCGGTTGCGGGATCGAGGGGGTGACCCACCTTCAGCGCCTTCACGCGTTGGGTCAGTTTCTCGATGAACTTGCCGGCGACGCTCTCCTGAACCAGCAGCCGGCTCGACGACGTGCAGCGCTCGCCATTGAGCGAGTAGATCATGAACACGACCGCATCGAGCGCGCGGTCGAGATCGGCGTCGTCGAATACGATCACCGGGTTCTTGCCGCCGAGCTCGAAATGCACCCGCTTCAGGGTCGGTGCGCCCTGCGCCATGATCGCCGAGCCCGTCGCGCTTTCGCCGACGAAGCCGATCGCCTTGATGGCGGGGTGCTCGGTCAGCGCCTTGCCGGCCTCTTCGCCGAAACCATGCACGGTATTGAGCACGCCGTCGGGGATGCCGGCCTGTTTTGCGAGTTTGACCAGCAGATCGGCGGTTACCGGCGACCATTCCGCCGGCTTGTGCACCACGGTGCAACCCGCGGCGAGGGCGGGTGCGATCTTCCAGGTCGAGAGCATGAACGGCGTGTTCCACGGCGTGATCACGCCGACCGGGCCGATCGGCACGCGGGTCGAGATGTTCCAGTGCTCTTCCGAGGGCGTGTTGAGGCCGTCGCGGGCCTCGCCGCATTTGTCGGCGAAGAAGCGGAAATTCTCCGCGGCGCGGATCGCGGCCTTGGCCATGAAGCGGTGCGCCTGGCCGGTGTCGATGCATTCGAGCACGGCGATGTCGTCGGCCCGCGCCTCGATCGCATCGGCGACGCGATGCAGCAGCTTGCGGCGCTGCGCCGCCGGCATGTCGCGCCAGGCCTTGAAGGCCTTGGACGCCGCGGTCGCGGCACGGTCGATATCCTCGAAATTGCCGCGCGCGACCGTCGCCAGCACCGTGCCGTCGATCGGCGATTTCGTCTCAAAAATCTGCCCGGAGGCCGCCGGCACGATCTTGCCGTCGATCACATGGCCGATGCCTTCGGCTTTCAGCTTTGCAAGCAGTGGGCCGGCGCGATCGCGGTTGGCCTGGAACACGTCGGCTGACGATTTCGGGGTGGCTTTATCCATTGACCGTCTCCACCTTCAGTGCATCGTGGATGTTATTGCGCTTCCAGCTGGTGTCCTTGTCGTTGATCTGCATGTCGAACGACAACGCGAATTTGCTGTTGGCGAAGACCGGATCGAGATGGGCCGACAGCGCCTTGAAGATGTGCTCGCCGGCCTTCTTGCGGGTGGCGAGATCGCGGCCTTCGCCGAGCCGCAGCACCATGTCGAGGAAGCCGTAATTCTTGCGGCCGTCGGCGATCGCATAGTGCTCGCATCTGACGGCGCGGACGCGGATGCCGCCGAGCGGGAAGATGCCGGTCTGGACCGCGGCCTTGCGGACCAGTTCGACCGTCGCGCCCATGTCGACGAGATCGTCGAGATTGGCGGAGTATTCAAGCGTGAAATGCGGCATGCAGCGCTCCTGCTGAAGGCGTCAGGCGAAGTAGCAGCTTACGGAACCGTACGGTCCGTAATCGGCCTGGATGGTGTCGCCCTTGCGGGTCTCGATCGGACGGATGAAGGAGCCCGCCAGCACGACCTGGCCGGCCTCCAGCGCCAGTCCGTTCGGCGCGATCTTGTTGGCCAGCCACGCCACCGCGGTCGCCGGATGATTCAACACGCCGGCGGCCAGACCGGTTTCCTCGAGCTGACCATTTCGGAAGCACAGAGCGCCGATCCAGCGCAGGTCGGCGTCCAGCGGGCGGATCGGCCGGCCGCCGAGCACGATACCGGCATTGGCGGCGTTGTCGGCGATGGTGTCGAAGATCTTCCGCATCGCCTTGGTCTCGGGATCGACGCGCTCGACCCTGGTATCCAGGATCTCCAGCGCCGGTACCACGAAATCGGTGGCGTTCAGCACATCGAACAGCGTGCAGTTCGGCCCGGCCAGACGATGCTTCATCACGAAGGCAAGCTCGGCCTCGACGCGGGTGGCGATGAAGCGGTCGCTTGGCACCAGGCCGCCATCGGCGAAGAACATGTCGTCGAGCAGGATTCCGGAATCGGGCTCGTCGATATTGAGCGCGCTCTGCATCGCCTTCGAGGTCAGGCCGATCTTGTGGCCCTTGACGACGCGGCCCTGCTCCACCTTCATCTCGACCCAAGCCTTCTGAATCGCGTAGGCGTCTTCGAGGGTGATGCGGGGGTATTCCAGAGAGAGCTGGCGGATTTGCTTACGGGTCTTTTCCGCGCCGTCGAGCCGTTCGGCGGCAGCGCGGATATCGTCCTTGGAGAGGGCCATGCGTGCTACACAAAAGTGGATGTCGGGAGATGATTAACATGTTAAGTGAATTCCCGCAAACTGAATCAAGGCATGTTGCAACGCAAAATTTCGTTGCGCAGGATTAGGTAATGGCGCGCAAAAATTCGAACGACATTCGGCCGGGGCAGGGCGACGACGCGGCGGCGCGACGGACCCCGATGCGCGAGTTCTCGCGCTCGCTGCCGATGTCGCTGCTCCGCGCGCGCGAGGCGGTGATGCGGCAATTCCGACCGTCGCTGCGCAATCACGGGCTGACCGAGCAGCAATGGCGGATCCTGCGCGCGCTCACCGCGGTCGACGAGATCGAGGTCACCGAGCTCGCCCGCATGGCGTTTCTGCTCGGCCCGAGCCTGTCGCGAATCCTTCGCGATCTCGAGGGCCGCGCGTTGATCGAGCGCAAGGCGGCTGAGAACGACGCGCGGCGCGCGGTGGTCTCGATCTCCGCCAAGGGGTTGAAGCTGATCGAGGCGGTGGCGCCGACGTCGGAGACGATCTATGCCGAGATCACCCGGCGCTTCGGGGCGCGCAAGCTTGCCGAATTGCAGGAGATGCTGGGCGCGCTCGAAGCGAGCCTGGCCGGAATGGGCTCGGCCGATGACGCCGAGGTCGAGGCTGACGAGTAGTTGCGATCATGCGCGGCATTCGCGCTCAGGTCATGTAGGGTACGCGCGAAATCACGTTGATGGCGCGGAATTCGGCAATCCAGCCCGCGACCTTCGAGTGGGACCATTCGATATGGCGGCGCAAGATGGCTGCCGCCGCGTCGCCGTCACGCGTGCGCAAAGCCTCGATGATCACCAGATGCTCGTCCATGAAGGAATCGATCTGCGGCGCGGTCAGGGCGACCTGAATGTGCTTGCCGATCACGAACGCGCAGTGGGTGCGCTTGAGGGCTTCGATCATCTCGCGATTGGCGCCGTAACCCAGGCAGCGGATATGGAGGTCGCCTTCGATCTCATCGAGTTCGCCGACGCCGACGCGGTCGCGATACTGGATTCCCTCGCGCAGCCGCTCCGCCATCCGGTCGAGCAGGGCGGCAGGAATCGTTGCCGTCGCGGATTTAAGGAGCAGCGGCTCGAGCGTTGCGCGCACCTCGAAGATGTCGCGGAGGCGGTCCTCGTCCAACGGCACCACGTACCAGTGCGCCTTGGCGCCTTTCTCGAGGATGCCGATCGCCTGCGCACGTAACAGCAGGTTGCGCGCCACCGTGCGCCCCACCCGGAAATGCCGCGCCAATGCGAGCTCGCTGACGCGGAAGCGTCCGAACAGCGACCGGTAAATGATCTCACGTTCGAGCTTGTAGTAGAGAGTATCCCAGGCGTCGCTGCGCACGGCGTCGACGGGGCCGTCGGTCAGCCCAAACATTTCCGGCGTGATCGGGACGCGCCGAGGGTCGACCTTGCGCTTGCCGGCGATGACGCCGCGACCGTCGAACCGGCGCACCAGGCCGATATGCTCGAGCTGTTCGAAAGCCTGCCGCACCGGAGAGCGGCTGGAGCCGAACAAGGTCGCGATCGCCGATTCGGAAAGAACCGTGCCAGGTGGCACGTCACCGGCGCGGATGTGCTTTGCCAATGCGCTCTTGATCAGCGCGTAGGCCGGCTGCTTCCGTCTGGTCTGCGATTTCGCTCTTGGAATCGACATCGATGACTGCCCGCCGGTCACACTAACACGTGATCGCGCCACGGTCGTTGGTAGCAGGCATTTACGCACCGCTGCCAGCGAACTTTTGGCTATTGCGTGCAATGTGCAATCATGGTTAGCTACGTCAAACGCCAGATCGATGGTCGTCGTTGCACGTCTTGTGCGCTGCAGCGGTGCTGATGTTTGTTCGCCGCGCCGTTCAATGGCTGCGGATAGGGCAGCAGATTGACGCGTCAGCTCGTTTCAACGCAGCCGACATGCAAGCTCGGCGCACCACAGGGAGGATTGAATGAAACTGACGAGGCGTGAGTTTTCCGCCGGCTTGGCGGCAGGTCTCGCTGCACCCGCGCTGATGCGCAGCGCTTGGGCGCAGGGTGCGACGATCAAGATCGGCATGTGCGTGCCGGTGACCGGACCGGCGGCGGAGCAGGGGCTGTGGGCCCAGAACGGCGCCAAGCTGGCGCTGGCTGCGGTCAACAAGGCCGGCGGCGTGCTCGGCAAGCAGGTCGAGCTCGTCATCGAGGACGATCAGACCACCAATCCGGGCATCGTGCTGGCGTTCTCCAAGCTCGCCGCTCAATCCGACATCGTCGCCTTCCTTGGCTCGATCCGTTCGACTCAGGTGCAGGCGATGGCGCCCGACGTGATCAAGGTCGGCAAGCCGGTGATGATCGGCGGCACCAATCCCGACCTCACCCATTCCGGCAATCCCTGGCTGTTCCGCTTCCGCCCGAACGACAATTACTCCGGCCGCGTGATCGCCGACTTCGGCGTCAACACGCTCGGCAAGAAGAAATGGGCGATCGTCCATTCCACCGACGCCTTCGGCACTGCGGGGGGCAAGGCGCTCACCGAAGCGCTGACCAAGCTCGGCGCGCCGCCGGTGCTCGACCAGGGTTATGCCAACCAGAGCCAGGACTTCACGCCGGTCGTGCTGGCCGTGAAGCAGTCCGGCGCTGACGTGCTCGGCACCTACTTCACCTTTGAGAACGATCTCGGCATCTTTGCCCGGCAGCTGCGTCAGCTCGGCGTAAATATTCCCTGGGTCGGCTCGCCCTCGGTGGTGGCGGTCTCCTCGACCAAGCTCGCCGGTCCCGCGCTGTTCAACACCTACGGCGTCGCCGACTTCGCCGAGGACTCGAGCGATGCCGCGAAGGCGTTCGGCAAGGCCTATCGCGATGCCTACAAGACCGCGCCCGACAACCAGAGCGCCTGGCCCTATGATGCGATCACCATCCTGTCGGCGGCGATCAACAAGGCGGGCTCGACCGATCCGAACAAGGTCCGCGACGCCATCCTTGCGACGCAGAAATTCGCCGGCGCCGAGGGTGAATACAATTTCGACAAGAACGGCGACGGTCTGCACGGCTACAACGTCGTGAAGAACGACAAGGGCAAGATCGTCTACGACAAGCATATCGACTTCAACGATTGATAGCGGTTCGGCCTCTCCGGGCCATCTCGGAGAGGCCGTTCGTCCGCGATACAAATCTCAGATCGAGCGCTCGTCATGGATCTCGTCCTCCAATTGCTCTTTACCGGAATCGGCATCGGCGCGGTCTACGCGCTGGTCGCGCTTGGTTTCGTGCTGATCTTCCGCGCCACCAACGTGGTGAACTTCGCGCAAGGCGAGTTCTCGATGGTCGCCGCCTATCTGATGGTGGTGTTCTCGGTCGATCTCGGCTGGCCTTACTGGCTGTCGTTCCTGATCGCGCTCGCCGGCATGGCGTTGTTCGGCGTCATCTTCAATCTCGGCGTCTATTATCCGCTGCGCAATCGCACCTATCTGCCCGTGATCATCGCCACCATTGGCGCCTCGATCCTGCTGTCGAACTCGGTGCTCGCGATCTATGGCCCGCAGCCGCAGGTGCTGCAGGGCTGGTTCGATACGCCCGGCATTCAGCTTGGTCCGGTCTATCTCGACAGCCAGTATCTTCTGATCATCGCCGTCACGATCCTCTTGGTGCTGTTCAATTTCTGGTTCTTCGAGAAGACGCTGCTCGGCAAGAAGCTGCAGGCGACCTCGCAGGACAAGGAAATGGCCTCGCTGCTCGGCATTTCCGTTTCCACCATGATCATGATCACCTTCATCTATTCGGCCGTGCTCGGCGGTCTCGCCGGCATCCTGGTGGCGCCGGTGCTGTTCGTCTCGATCCAGATGGGTTCGACGATTGCGCTGAAGGCGTTTGCCGCGACCATCATCGGCGGCTTCGGTGATGTCGCAGGCGCCATCGTCGGCGGCCTCGCGCTCGGTGTCATCGAGACGTTCGGTGCAGCCTATATTTCAGTGCCGTACAAGGACGGCTTCGCCTTCCTGGTGCTGATCGCTTTCCTGGTGTTCCGGCCGCAGGGCATCTTCGGCGAACGTGTCGCGGAGAAAGCATGAGCGCCACCGACAACATGATCCCCGCGCCGGCCGTGCGCTCGAAGCCGCTGATCATCCGTCATCTGCCGTATTTCATCGGCGCCGCGGTGCTGGTGGCGCTCGCCGCCGGCATGCGGTTCGACGGTTACATCCTCAACATCCTGCTGCAGGCCACGACTTTCTCGATCGCGGTGTTCGGGCTGTCGGTCGTGCTCGGCCTGTGCGGCCAGATCAACCTGGCGCAGGCCGCGTTCTTCGGCTTCGGCGCCTATGCGGTCGGCCTCGGCACCGCCGACCTGCATCTGAACTTCTGGCTCTGCCTGGTTGGCGCCTGCGCGATCACATTGATTGCCGGCGCTTTCCTCGGTATGTCGACGCTGCGGCTCGGCGGACACTACCTTGCGATGGTGACGATCTCGTTCCAGCAGATCGTGACGCTGGTGATGATCAACGCCATCGGCGTGACCCACGGGCCGGACGGCGTCGCCAATATTCGCCGGCCCGAGCTGTTCCAGTCCTCGCAGAGCTATCTGGCCTTCTGCGTCGCGATGCTCGCGATCGTCGGTTACCTGGTCTGGCATCTTCCTGATACCAAGCTCGGCCGCGCCATGCGTGCGGTGCGCGACAACGAGCTTGCGGCCGGCGTCAACGGCATCGACGTGTTCCGCACCAAGATCTACGCCTTCGGGCTGTGCGCGTTGCTCGGCGGTCTGGCCGGTGGCCTGTTCGCCGGCGGCTTCGCCTATGTCAGCCCGGACCAGTTCTCGTTCGCGGAATCGATCGTGTTCCTGACCATGTCGCTGCTCGGCGGCGTGGCCTCGCCGATCGGCTCGGTGATCGGCACGGGCCTCTTGATCCTGATCCCGGAATGGCTGCGCTTCCTCAAGAGCGTGCCGGGACTTTATCTGGCGATCTACGGCCTGTTCGTGATCCTGATCATTCGCTTCATGCCCGACGGTATCTGGGGTTTTGTGTCGGACGCATTCACGCGTTGGCGTGCGCACACCAAGGCGCCGCCGGCCGCGGCGGCCTTGCAGCTCAAGCCCGCGACGTCCGGCGGCGACATCGTGCTCGAAGTGACCGGGCTCTCGAAGCATTTCGGCGGCCTCAAGGCGGTCGACGGCGTCGATATCGCGGTGAAGCGCGGCAGCGTGCATGCGCTGATCGGACCGAACGGCTCCGGCAAGACCACGACGCTGAACGTGCTGTCCGGTCTCTACAAGGCGACCGCGGGCAGGATCGTGCTCGACGGCACCGACATCACCAACATGGCGCCGCATCAGCGCACGGCGGCCGGCCTCGGACGCACCTTCCAGAACATCCGCCTGTTCCGCTCGATGACCGCGCTCGAGAATGTCGAGATCGGCGCCGAGCGTCCCGGCAACACCATGATCGGGAAGGGCGAGGACGCGCTGACCGAGCGCGCGATGGAGGCGCTGACCTTCGTCGGCCTCGGCAGCCGCGCCAACGAATTGATCTCGAGCTTCTCCTATGGCCACCAGCGGCTGATCGAGATCGCGCGGGCGCTGGCGTCGAACCCGACGCTGCTGCTGCTCGACGAGCCGGCCGCCGGCCTCAACTCGACCGAGAAGCTGGAGTTGCATGAGCTGCTCAAGCGCATCGCAGCCCAGGGTCTCACCATCCTGATCATCGATCACGACATGACGCTGGTGTCGGAAGCGGCGCAGCACATCACCGTGCTGAACTTCGGACGCCGCATCGCGGACGGCGAGTCCATGGCGGTGTTGCGCCATCCCGACGTCGTCTCCGCCTATCTCGGGAGCGAATGATGCCGCTGCTCGAAATCCGCAATCTCGTGGTCCGCTACGGCGAGATCGAGGCGCTGCGCGGCGTCACCATCGCCGTGGAGCAGGGGCAGGTGGTCACGCTGCTCGGCGCCAACGGCGCCGGCAAGTCGACCACGTTGCGCGCGATCTCAGGCCTCGCCAAGCCCGCCTCCGGCGACATTATGTTCGACGGCCACTCGATCGCCGGCCTCGGGCCGGAAGCGATCGTCCGGCTCGGCATCTCGCATGTGCCGGAAGGCCGCCGCGTGTTTCCGGGTCTCACCGTGAAAGAGAACATCATGCTCGGCGCGTCGAACCGAAAGGTGTCGGCGTCGCAGATCTCGCGCGAGGCCGACGCGATGTTCGACCTGTTCCCGGACATCCGCGCCTTCTCCAACGCGCTCGGCTGGACGCTGTCCGGCGGCCAGCTGCAGATGGTCGCGGTGGCGCGCGGCCTGATGGCCAAGCCTCGGCTGCTGCTGCTCGACGAACCGTCGCTCGGGCTGGCGCCCGTCATCGTGCAGTCGGTGTTCCGCATTATTTCGCAGATCAGGAAGGACACCACGGTCTTGCTCGTCGAGCAAAATGCGCGCATGGGACTCTCGGTTGCCGATCACGGCTTCGTCCTGGAAACAGGACGGATCGTGCTGGGCGGCAAGCCCGACGAATTGTGGGGCAATGAAGCCATCGCCGCGGCCTATCTCGGCGGCCACGCCAAGACCCACGCCTGACAACGTCCCGTGCTTTACTGAGCGAGCTGGTTTTTCATGGTCACCATCAAGGTCGATAACCTCATCAACTTCGTGTCCGAGGTGTTTTCCCATTCGGAGTCCTCTCCGGAAGAGGCGAAGCGCATTGCGACCTATCTGACGACCGCGAATCTTACAGGTCACGACAGCCACGGGGTGATCCGCGTGCCTGTTTATGTCAGGTGGAAGAAGATGGGCTCGATCGTGCCGAACCAGACTCCCGAGGTGGTGGTCGACACGCCGTCGCTCGCGGTGGTCGACGGCAAGTTCGGTTATGGCCAGACCGTCACGCCGGTTGCGGTCAAGCTCGGCATCGAGAAGTGCAAGAAGGCGGGGCTCGCCGCGGTCGCGCTGCGCAACTCCGGCCATCTCGGCCGCGTCGGCGACTGGGCCGAGATGGCCGCCGCTGAAGGTCTTGTTTCAATTCATTTCGTGACCGCGGCGGGCTCGTTGCTGGTCGCGCCTTACGGCGGCGTCGAGAAGCGCCTGTCCACGGCGCCGTATTGCGTCGGCATTCCGCGTCAGGGCCAGGATCCGATCGTGCTCGATTTTGCGACCTCGGTTGTCGCCGAGGGCAAGTGCCTGGTGGCAAGCCGCGGCGGCAAGAAGCTGCCGATCGGCGCGCTCGTCGATGCCGACGGCACGCTGAGCGAGGATCCGCACGTGCTGTATGGTCCGTACACGCCGGACGGACCGCGCGACCACACCAAGGGAACTGGCGCGATCCGCGCCTTCGGCGATCACAAGGGCTCGGGTCTCGCCTTCATCTGCGAACTGCTCGGCGGCGCGCTGACCGGCACCGGTGCGACGTCGTCGGACCGGCGCTTCGCCAACGGCATGATGGCGTTCTACATCGACCCCAAAGTGATCGACACCAGCAATTTCTTCGATGGCGAAATCACCCGCTACACTGATTTCATCCGCGCCACTAAGCCGATCGCGGGAACAGATTCCGTGCTGGTTCCGGGCGATCCCGAGCGGAAAACCCGTGCCGATCGCACCAGGAACGGCATCCCCTTGCCTGACGACACCTGGGCGGCGATAGTGAATACCGCGCGCGAAGTCGGCGTCAGCGAAGTTTCTATCCAGCGGGCGACCAGCTGAAGGCTCGTCCCCCAATAAACCGCAAAGGGAAACGCGATCAATGGCAAACAAGGTCAAGCAAGTCTGGGCATCCGGCAAGGCGGTGGTGAACGCGTGGCTCGCGATTCCCTCCGGGTTTTCAGCCGAGGTGATCGCGCAGTGTGGCTTCGACAGCGTCACCGTCGACATGCAGCATGGTGTGCAGGACTATCAGTCGATGGTGCAATGCTTCCAGTCGATGCACGCCCATCCGGTCACTCCGATGGTCCGCGTGCCCTGGAACGAGCCTGGCATCATCGGCAAGGTGCTGGACGGCGGCGCCTATGGCGTGATCTGCCCGATGGTCAACACACCGCAGGAAGCCAAGAACCTCGTCTCCTACGCCAAGTATCCGCCGAAGGGCGTACGCTCCAACGGCCCGATCCGCGCCGGCATGTACGGCTCGGCCGGCACCTATCAGCAGACCGCCAACGACGAGATCGTGCTGCTGCCGATGATGGAGACGAGGACCGCGGTCGAGAACATGGAAGCGATCCTCGATGTCGAAGGCATCGACGGCGTGTATGTCGGCCCGTCCGATCTCGGCTTCTCCTACGGCCTGGTGCCGAAGCTCGATCGCGACGAGCCGGAGATCCTCAAGATCTACGAGAAGATCATCAAGGAGTGCGGCAAGCGCGGCCTCAATCCGGGCATCCACTGCTCGGGCGCCGACGGCGCGGTGCGCGCGATCAACATGGGCTTCAAGCTCGTGACGCTGTCGAACGAGGTCGGCCTGATGCAGGTCTACGCCAAGATGCAGGTCAACGCGACCCGCGAGAAGTCCGGCGGCAAGGCGTAAGCTGATCCTCTCCCTCTTCCCGTTCTTCACGGGGTCGAGACCAGCGAAGCTGGCTCTTAGAGGGTTGGGGTGAGGGGCCTCTATCCGGCGAGCACCATCGTTGTAAGTGACATCGTGCCTCGCCCCTCACCCGGATCGCTGACGCGATCCGACCTCTCCCCGTAAAGGACGGGGAGAGGTGAAGAAGACACCAAGGAGAACTCCCATGGCCTCGGCACAAGTGATCCGCCTGCACGCCGACGACAGCGTCCTGATCGCGCGCGCGAGCTTGCCGCCGGGGCTTGAGGTGACCGAGGGCGTCACGACGGTTGATCGGATTCCCGCGGGCCACAAGGTCGCGATCAGGCCGATCGCGCAGGGCGAGCCGATCCGGCGCTACGGCCAGATCATCGGCTTTGCAACCCAGGCGATCGCGCCCGGCCAGCACGTGCATACCCAGAACTGCGGCATGGGCGATTTCGCCAAGGACTATGCCTATGGCGTCGACGTCAAGCCGGTGCCGAACTTCGATCTGCCGGCGACGTTCGAAGGCATCCGCCGCGCTGACGGCCGCGTCGCGACCCGCAACTATATCGGCATCCTCACCTCGGTGAATTGCAGCGCCCATGTCGCCGGCATCGTGGCCGACATGTTCAAGAAGAATCCGTTCACCGGCGACAATCCGCTCGCCGATTTCCCGAACGTCGACGGCGTCGTCGCGCTGACCCACAAGACCGGCTGCGGCATGACCCAGGACGAGCCGTTGGCGCTGCTGCGTCGGACGCTCGGCGGCTATGCGCGTCACGTCAATTTCTCCAACGTCATCGTGCTCGGCCTCGGCTGCGAGGTGAATCAGATCGGCGGCCTGATGCAGGAGCAGAAGCTTGCCGGCCGGCTGCGCGCGATGGATATCCAGGAGGTCGGCGGCACGCGGAAGACGGTGGAAGCCGGCGTTGCCTTCGTCAAGGAGGCGCTCGCCGACGCCAACAAGGTCAAGCGCGAGGCGGTGCCGGCGAGCGAGCTCACCGTGGCGCTGCAATGCGGCGGCTCGGATGGTTACTCCGGCGTATCCGCCAATCCCGCGCTCGGCGCGGCGAGCGATCTCTTGGTCCGTCACGGCGGCACCGTGATCCTCTCGGAGACGCCCGAGACCTATGGCGCGGAGCATCTTCTCACTCGCCGCGCCGTCAGCCGCGAGGTCGGCGAGAAGCTGGTCGGCCTGATGCGCTGGTGGGAGGAATACACGAGCCGCGAAGGCGCCGAGATGAACGCCAATCCGAGCCCCGGCAACAAGGCCGGCGGTCTCACTACCATCCTGGAGAAGTCGCTGGGCGCGATGGCCAAGGCCGGCAGCACCAACCTCGTCGACGTCCTCAACTACGCCGAGCCCGTCACCAAGAAGGGTTTTGTGTTCATGGATACGCCCGGCTACGACCCGGTCGCCGCGACCGGGCAGGTCGCCGGCGGCGCCAACCTCGTCTGCTTCACCACCGGCCGCGGCAGCGTGTTCGGCTGCAAGCCCGCGCCGTCGATCAAGCTCGCCACCAACACGCCGATGTACAAGCGGATGGAAGACGACATGGACGTCAATTGCGGCACCATCCTCGACGGCAAGGAGAGCGTGCAGGAATGCGGCCAGCGCATCTTCGACCTCATGCTCAAGACCGCCTCGGGTCAGCCGACCAAGAGCGAGAGCTTTGATTTCGGCGGCGCCGAATTCGCGCCGTGGGTGCTGGGCGCGACGATGTGAGAGAGGCTGCGATATAGCCTGTACTCCAGCGTCGTCCCTGCGAAAGCAGGGACCCATAACCACCGGCCGTGGTTATGTGGAAGGTGTCTGCCACCGTCTTTCATCATTTGGATCACGCGGTATGGGTCCCTGCTTTCGCAGGGACGACAACCTTTACCGAACAGCCTTCCCGGGTTGCGCGGACCCTGTCATCGGGCGCGCATTCGCGCGACCCGTTGGCTCCATCCGGGCTACAGGCTTAGGAGCTACAATTCAGGCCGCATTCTCGCTGTCGTCCCGGCGAAAGCCGGGACCCATACCGCGTGATCTATCGATTAAAGGCGGTGGCAGACACCTTCCGTATCACCACGGCCGGTGGTTATGGGTCCCGCTTTCGCAGGGACGACAAGGAAGTACGTTGGCGAAAGAAGCTTCCCGCACTACGCTACGCTCCATCCGGACTACGGACGGGTCGGAGGAATCATGGGTGCGCGTCGGCTGGGAATTGTTGGATGCATCGCATTTCTCGCCGCCTTGAGTCTCGGCGCCGGCTCGGCTGACGCCGCAACCATTGTCGCGCTTGGCGCGAGCAATACCTACGGCAAAGGCGTGGCGCGCAACCAGGCCTATCCCGCGCAGCTCGAAGCGATCTTGCGGGCGAAGGGATTGAACGTCCGCGTTGTAAATGCCGGCATCAATGGCGACACCACGGAAGGGATGCTGCAACGCCTGGACCGCGCCGTCCCGAACGGGACCCGTGCGGTGATCTTGCAGCCAGGCGGCAATGATCGACGCAAGGGCAGCCCTGACCGGACAGCGGATATTCAAAGTCGCCTCAGCGCCCGTGGCATCGCGGTAATCATGCTCCCGAACGGGATGCTGGGTGGACTCCCCCATCAGTCCGATGGTGTGCATTTGACCCCCGAGGGCTATCATACGCTCGCCGAGCAGCTTGCCTCGCAGGTATCCGGCGCGATCGGCCGCTAGCAATCGCGTAGCAGGATGAAGCCAACGAGGTCGCGCGAATGCGCGCCCGATGACAGGCTCCGTGCAATCCGGGACTTTTACTGCGGATGAAGACCCCGGATTGCGCTTCGCTCCATCCGGGCTACTGATCACGCCCTTACCTTGGGCACCCCGTGCCCGTTGTTAGTGCTTGATGTCGACCGGAACCAGTGTTCTGCTCAAAAAAGCTGCTGGAGCCCTCGGTCCGTGTCGATATCGGTCGCACTGCATCACGTCACGCACTACACATACGACCGGCCGATCGATCTCGGGCCTCAGACCATTCGGCTTCGGCCCGCGCCGCATACGCGCACGCCGATCACAAGCTATTCGCTCAAGGTCACGCCCGCCAATCACTTCGTGAACTGGCAGCAGGACCCACAGGGCAACTGGCTGGCGCGCTACGTGTTTCCGGAAAAGACCACCGAGCTCAAGGTCGAGGTCGATTTCACCGCTGACATGACGGTGGTCAATCCGTTCGACTTCTTCATCGAGCCCTATGCCAACAGCTTTCCGCTTGAGTATCCCGGCGATCTCAAGACCGAGCTCGCGCCCTATCTCGAGACCGATGAGCCCGGGCCATTGCTCGCGGCTTACCTCAAGGAGATTCCGCGCCAAGCCGACAGCACCGTCAATTTCCTGGTCGAGCTGAACGCGCAGCTACAGAAGAAGATCGGCTACGTCATCCGCATGGAGGCCGGCATCCAGACGCCGGAGGAGACGCTGGCCGCGGGCTCCGGCTCCTGCCGCGATTCGGCGTGGCTCTTGATCCAGACGCTGCGCCACCTCGGGCTCGCCGCGCGTTTCGTCTCTGGATATCTGGTTCAGCTGCGGCCGGACATCGATCCGCTCGAGGGTCCGCGCGAGGTCGAGAGCGATTTCACCGACCTGCATGCCTGGGCCGAGGTCTATCTGCCGGGCGCGGGGTGGATCGGTTTCGACGTCACCTCCGGCATGCTGACCGGCGAGGGCCACATCCCGGTCTGCGCCACGCCGCACTATCGCTCGGCGGCGCCGGTGACCGGCACCGCAGGTGTTGCCAATGTCGAGTTCGGCTTTGAGATGAGCGTCAAGCGCATCGGCGAGGCGCCGCGCATCACCAAACCATTCTCCGATCAATCCTGGGCGCGGCTCGACCGGCTCGGCGAGCAGGTCGATGTCGATCTGAAGAAGGACGATGTGCGCCTGACCATGGGCGGCGAGCCGACCTTCGTTTCGGTCGACGATCTGGAATCGCCGGAGTGGAACGTCGCCGCGGTCGGCCCGACCAAGCGCGCGCTCGCCGATGAATTGATCCGCAAGCTGCGCACCCGGTTCGCGCCCGGCGGCCTGCTGCACTACGGCCAGGGCAAATGGTATCCCGGCGAGAGCCTGCCGCGCTGGGCCTTCGGTCTCTACTGGCGCAAGGACGGCAAGCCGATCTGGAAGAATGCCGAGCTGATCGCTGGCATCGAGAATTCGCGCAAGGCCGAGATCGCGGAAGCCCGACGTTTCGTCGAGGCGACCGCAGCGAGGCTCGGTCTCAGCGCCGACTATGCCATGCCCGCCTATGAAGATCCGGGTTTCTGGCTGCAGCGTGAGGCCGGCCTGCCGGCCAATGTAACCCCTACGAATTCCAAACTGACCGATCCGGAAGAGCGCGCGCGCCTTGCGCGGGTGTTCGACGAGGGCCTGACCACGCCGAAAGGCTACGTGCTGCCGATCCAGCGCTGGACGCCGCTTGGCGATCGCGTGCCGGCGCGCTGGCGCAGCGAGCATTGGAAAATCCGGCGCAGTCATCTGTTCTTGTCGCCCGGCGACTCGCCGCTGGGCTTGCGGCTTCCGATTTCATCGCTCGAATATGTCCCGCCGGACGATTATCCCTACGTCGTCGAGCGCGATCCGATGGCGCCGCGCGCTGCGCTTGCTGACGAGCTGCAGCAAGCCTTGAAGGAGATTCCCGAGCCGCTGCCGGTGCGCACCGCGATGTCGATCGAGGTTCGCGACGGCGTGCTGTGTGCCTTCATGCCGCCGGTCGAGAAGGTCGAGGATTATCTCAACCTGATCGCGGCGATCGAAGCCGCCGCCGAGGAGCTGCAGCTGCAAGTCCATGTCGAGGGTTACGCGCCGCCTTTCGATCCGCGCATCGAGGTGATCAAGGTGACGCCGGATCCCGGCGTGATCGAGATCAATGTGCAGCCGGCACAGAGCTGGCGCGAGGCCGTCGACATCACGCTCGGCCTCTATGAGGATTCCGCGAAGACGCGGTTAGGGGCGAACCGTTTCCTGATCGACGGCCGCCACACCGGCACCGGCGGCGGCAACCACATCGTGGTTGGCGGCAGCAAGCCGGAGGATTCACCGTTCCTGCGCCGGCCTGACCTGTTGAAGAGCCTCGTGCTGTACTGGCAGCGGCATCCGTCGCTGTCCTATCTGTTTTCCGGCATGTTCATCGGCCCGACCAGCCAGGCGCCGCGCATCGACGAGGCGCGGCATGACGGGCTCTATGAGCTGGAGATCGCGCTGTCGCACGTGCCGCCGCCGGGCATGGACGGGCCGTTGTGGCTGGTCGATCGCCTGTTCCGGCACATCCTGGTCGACATCACCGGCAACACCCATCGCGCCGAGATCTGCATCGACAAGCTCTATTCGCCCGACGGCCCGACCGGCCGGCTTGGCCTCGTCGAATTCCGCGCGCTCGAGATGCCGCCCGATCCGCGGATGTCGCTGGCGCAGCAGCTGTTGATGCGCGCGCTGATCGCAAAGCTGTGGCGCGAGCCGCAGCAGGGCAAGTTCGTGCGCTGGGGCACCGCGCTGCATGACCGCTTCATGCTGCCGCATTTCCTCTGGGAGGATTTTCTCGGCGTGCTCGCCGAGCTCAAGCAATCCGGCTACGACGTCGAGCCGGAATGGTACCAGGCTCAGCTCGAATTCCGCTTCCCCGCCTTCGGCCGCGTTCATCATGGTGGCGTGGGCCTTGAGCTGCGCCAGGCGCTCGAACCCTGGCATGTGCTGGGCGAGGAGGGCACCTCGGGTGGCACCGTGCGCTACGTCGATTCCTCGGTCGAGCGTCTCCAGGTGAAGGCGACCGGCTTCGTCGAGGGGCGCCATGTCATCACCTGCAATGGCAGACGGATGCCGATGACTGAGACCGGCCGTGCCGGCGAGGCGGTCGCGGGCGTCCGCTTCAAGGCCTGGCAGCCGGCCTCCGGCCTGCATCCGACCATTCCCGTGCATGCACCGCTGACCTTTGACTTGATTGATACCTGGAACGGCCGCTCGCTCGGCGGCTGCGTCTATCATGTCGCCCATCCCGGCGGCCGCAACTACGAGACCAAGCCGGTCAATTCCTACGAGGCCGAGGCGCGGCGGCTGGCGCGCTTCCAGGAGCATGGCCACACCCCCGGCAAGATCGAGACGCCGCCGGAGGAACGCACAATTGAGTTTCCCTTGACCCTCGACTTGCGGACGCCGCTCCTGCACTAATTGTGTCAAGGGGAAGTGGAATGACCGCATCGGGTGGCCAAGGCAATAGTCAAGGCAGCAGTCAGGAGAGCAGGGCCCGTCCCGGTCAGCGCCGGATGGCGCAGTGGACCCGCGACTATGTCCGGCTGCCCGGCATTCCCGACGAGTATATTGCCGACAACGGCGCGCCGCGGCCGGCCTGGGCGCGCTTCTTCGACGCCTTTGCCGCGCTGTCGCCGGCCGATATCGAGCGCCGCTTCGCCTCCGCCGACCGCCATCTGCATGAGGCCGGCGTCACCTATCGCGCGCCCGGCGATACGTCGGACCGGATCTGGCCGCTCAGCCATCTGCCGCTGATCATCGATGCGGCGGACTGGCGGCAGCTCGCCGCCGGCGTCGCGCAACGCGCGCAGCTTCTGGAGATGGTGCTGGCCGATCTCTACGGCGAGGGCCGCCTTGTTGCCGACGGCGCCATCCCCGCGGCGGCGATTGCCGGCAGCAGCGAGTATCTGCGCGCGGTCAGCGGCATCAAGCCGCCGGGCGGCCGCTATCTGCATCTTTATGCCGCCGACATCGGCCGCGGGCCCGACGGGCGCTGGTGGGTGCTCGGCGATCGTACGCAAGCGCCGTCGGGCGCCGGCTATGCGCTGGAAAACCGCCTGGTGCTGTCGCGCGCCTTTTCCAATCTCTACAAGTCGATGAATGTCGAGCGGGTCGCGCCGTTCTTCGAGGCGTTCCGCGATTCGCTGCGCGCCAGCGCCGATCGCGACGAGCCGCGGATCGGCCTGCTGACGCCTGGCGCGTTCAGCGAGACCTATTTCGAGCACGCTACGCTGGCGCGCTATCTCGGTTTTCTGCTGGTCGAGGGCGACGATCTCGCGGTCTCCGGCGACCGCATCCACATCCGCACCGTTGCCGGATTAAAGCGGCTCGACGTTCTGTTGCGCCGGGTCGATTCCAACATGCTCGATCCGCTCGAGCTCGACGCGTCCTCCTATCTCGGCGTGCCCGGGCTCGTCGAGGTGCTGCGCAAGGGCGGCGTCGTGGTCGCCAACATGCCGGGCTCCGGCGTGATGGAGGCGAGGGCACTGCTCGGCTTCCTGCCCAATCTCTGCCGGCGCCTGCTCTCTGAAGACCTGATGATGCCGCACATCGCGACCTGGTGGTGCGGCCAGAAATCCGCGCGCGAGCATGTGCTGTCGCGGCTCGACGAGTTCGCGATCGAAGGCGCCTATGGCCGTGGCGTCGCGGATTTTCCCGGCAACGGACCGGTGCTGCCGGGCGAATTGTCGGCCGCGGATCGCGACCGCCTGAAGGATGCGATCAGCTATCGCGGCATCGATTATGTCGGTCAGGAGCTGGTGCGGCTGTCGACCACGCCGGTATGGGAGAACGGCCGCATCACGCCGCGTCCATTCGTGTTGCGGGTGTTCGCGGCGGCGACGCCGAACGGCTGGACGGTGCTGCCCGGCGGGTTCTGCCGGATTGCCGATCGGGCCGATGCGCGCGCGGTGTCGATGGGCGATGGCGCGGTGTCCGCCGACGTCTGGGTGGTCTCCGACAGGGCGGTTGCGACCTCGACCTTGCTGCCGGCGGGTGACACCGTCCGCATCCGCCGCATTGCGGGCGTGCTGCCGAGCCGTGCCGCCGACAATCTGTTCTGGCTCGGCCGCTATCTGGAGCGCGCCGAGGCCACCATCCGGCTGATCCGCGCGCTGTGCACGCCGCTGCGCGATCCCGCGCGAGCGAATTCGAACGGCGCGGCGCCGGCGATGCATTCGGCCGAGCGCATCCAGCGCATGCTGGTCGCCTGGGGCGCGGCCTCGCAGACCGCGCGCGCCAATCTCGCCAGGGTCGCGCTCGAAGCGCTGCAGAGCGAGGAGAAATTCGGCTCGGCGCTGTCGCTGGTGCGATCGGCGCAGCGCACGGCGACTTCGCTCCGCGAGCGGCTGTCGCCGGACGCCTGGCAGGTCATCACCGAGATGGCTGATCGGCTCGCCATCGAGGTTCATGACGATGACGGCGTCGTCAGCGCCGCGGAGCTGACCCTGCAGGAGCTCGCAAGCTTCGCCGGCCTCGCACAGGAAAACATGAACCGCGCCGCCGGCTGGCGTTTCCTCGAGATGGGCCGCCGCGCCGAGCGCGCCGTCAACACCACGCGCTTTGCCCGTCAGTTCGCCTATGACGAAGCCGGCGACGAGGATCTCGACGTTCTGCTCACGCTGGTCGACTGCCAGATCACCTATCGCTCGCGCTATCTGGTGCAGCCGCTGCTCGCACCGGTGCGCGATCTGGCGGTGCTCGATCCCTACAATCCGCGCTCGGTTGCATTTCAGGTCGCGGCGCTGAACGAGCACATCGCCGCACTGCCGAGCCTGAAGGAGCATGGCCTGATCGAGCGGCCGCAGCGGCTAGCTGTCGCGGTCGAGGCAATGCTCACAACGGCTGAAGCCTCGAGCCTCGACGTCAAGACGCTGTTCGCGCTGGAGCAGGATCTGCTCAACCTCGCCGACGCGATCGGGCTGCATTATTTCCCGCACGGACCGAATGCCAGCCGGCCGGAGAAGCTCACGGGGCTGGCGTGATCTACGACATCCGTCACGTCACGACCTATAGCTACGAGACCCAGGTCAGCTTCGCGCGCTGCTCGCTGCGGCTGGAGCCGATCAGCGGCGACGGGCAGCAGCTGATCTCGCATTCGGTCGAGATCCGTCCGAAGCCCGCGGAACGCACCACAAGGCGCGACTTCTTCGGCACGCTCACGGAAAGCGTCCTGATCGAGACCGCGCATCGCAGTCTGCGCATCGATGCCCGCTCGCGGGTCTCGGTGGCGCGGCAGCCGCCGGCGCGCGACGCCGCCAGCCCGCGCTGGGAGGACGTGCGTGACAACGCGTTCGAGGCGTTGAGCCTCGATGCGGCCTCGCCGGTCGGCTACGTCTTTGCCAGCGCACTGGTGCCGGTGCTACGGCCCGTGACGGCCTACGCTTCCGCGAGCTTTTTGCCCGGTGGCGGCATCCTCACCGGGGCGGCCGACCTGATGCGCCGCATCCGAAACGACTTCAAATACGATCCCAAGGCGACCGTGATCTCGACGCCGCTTCGCGACGTGTTCGAAAAGCGCCATGGCGTGTGCCAGGACTTTGCCCATGTGATGATCGCGGGGCTGCGCGGCCTCGGCCTGCCCGCGGCCTATGTCAGCGGCTATTTGCGCACCATTCCGCCGCCGGGCCAGCCGCGGCTGCAGGGCGCGGACGCCACCCATGCCTGGGTCTCGGTCTGGTGCGGCAGCGCGCTTGGCTGGATCGGGTTCGACCCGACCAACGATCTGATGGTCGGGAGCGACCACATCATTCTCGCCATCGGCCGCGACTTTGCCGACGTCTCGCCGGTCGACGGCGTCATCGTCGGCGCGCGCAAGCAAAAGCTCGCCGTTGCGGTCGACGTGCTGCCGGTGGAGTGAGCCGGGACGGGCGCGCGGCGCGCTCGATCGCGCCAATGCGATCGCGATCAGGCGACGTGCCGCTTGCCCGATTTGTCCCACCCGATCGGGCTGACGATGACGCGGTCGCGGCCTTCACGCTTGGCTTGATAGAGCGCGAGGTCCGCGGCCTTGAGCAGATCGCGCGACGTGCGCTCGTGGTCCGGGACGAGGCACGACAATCCGATGCTGACGGTCGGCAACTCAGGCTCGGATTCCCGCGCAGCCGCCAGCTTGGCGCGAATCCGTTCGGCAATTTCCAGGGCGCCCGTCTTGCCGATGCCCGGCAGCAACACCGAAAACTCCTCGCCGCCATAGCGGGCGCCGAGATCGGTTGCACGTTTGGCGCTGCTTGCGATGCACCGTCCCACGGTGGTGAGCACGGCGTCGCCGGCCTGATGCCCGTACGTGTCGTTGTAGATCTTGAAATGATCGACGTCGATCATCAGAAGCGAGACCGGCGCCTTTGCGCGCATGCCACGGCGCCATTCGACGTCAAGGGTATCGTCGAGGCGGCGGCGGTTGGCGAGGCCTGTCAGTGCATCCGTGTTCGCGAGGTGCGCGAGCCGGTCTTCCGCGGCGGCCCGCCGTTTGAGAGCGGCCACCAGGTAGAACATCAGGACGATCGAGAAGCCGCAGAGCGCTGCAACCACGCTGCCGATCAGCCAGAGCTGCTGCCACCAGTCGGCATAGATGCCGTCGAGCGCGAGACCCTCGGCGATGAGCAGGCGATTGTGTCCGACCGCCTGGAAAACATAGAGCCGGCTGACATGATCGACGATCGATTTCGTGATGTAGGAGCCGGACTGGTGTGCCGGAAACTGCTTGAAGACCAGAGAGTCCTTGATGCTTTGCCCGATCTTGCTGATGTCGAACGGGGCGCGCATCAGTATGACGCCATCGCTGTTGAACAGCGCCATGCTGTCGCCGAAGCCGAAGTTCAGCTTGCGAAACAGATTGTGGAAATAGCTCAGCCGCATGCTGCCCGCGACCACGCCGGCAAAGGAGCCGTCATCATTGTTGATGCGGCGGCTGAGGCTGATCAGATATTCGCCATCAGAAGTAATCCACGGAGCGCTGATGAACAGGCCGCTGTCCGCTCGCGTCTGATGCGCCCGGAAGAAGTCTCGATCGGCGAAATTTGCGGCCCGCGGTGTCAACGTCCTGGAATCGAGCGTGACGTCCCCCGCCGCATTCAGCACGAGAATCGAGCCGAGATCCTTGGCTGTGGCGGCGCGGTCGAACAGCACGACCTGGCGAAGCTCCGGGCTGATCTTGCCGAGCTCCGGCAGCTTGACGCCGTCGGCGACCGCCTGGAGCGAGAGGTCGTAGAGGTCGATGTTGCGGTCGATCTCGCTGGCGATGGAGGCGACGAGGTTGGTCGCGCCTTCCTTCGCATGCCGATAGTCCTTGCCCGCCATCTCCCAGAGAATGGATGCGCAGATCGCCGAAAAGCAGAGAACGAGGCCGATCCCGAGCGCAAGGAGCCGTTTGGTCGGCACCGCTTTCGGCCTTGGCAAAAGCCCGTTCATTGCTCGCTTCCACTCTCCCGCGCAGTGACACTTTCTATGGAGGCATCAAATTGAGAAATGCGACCTGAAGCGGACGCAATTTGCGTCCGTGCATTGGGAGAGTCTTAACCATCCAGATTGCCGGGGCCCTGTCGTAGGGCCTCGCAACGTCGCGGGATCGGCTCAGGTTCCGGTCCGCTGCAGGCCGTCGGCCGCGTCGCTGCGCAGGTTGCGGAAGAACTGCTCGACCTCGCGCGACAGCGTCTCGGCGGTTGCGGTCAGATCGTTTGAGGCCGCGAGCACCGATTCCGCCGCCTTGCTGGTCTGGTCCATATCGTCGCGGAGCGAGCCGACATTGGTAACCAGGGTCTCGTTGCCCTGGGCGGCCATCTGTGCATTGGCGGAGATTTCGCGCGTCGCCGCGTCCTGCTGGCCGATCGCGCTCGCGATGTTCGCGGTGACGTTGCTGATCTCGCGTACCGCCTGGCCGATCTCGCGCACGGCGGCCACCGAGTTGCGGGTCGAGGCCTGGATCAGGCCCACATTCTCGCTGATCTCGGCGGTTGCCTTCGCGGTCTGGCCGGCCAGCGCCTTGACCTCGTGCGCGACGACGGCGAAGCCACGGCCGGCATCGCCGGCGCGGGCGGCTTCGATGGTGGCGTTGAGGGCGAGCAGGTTGGTCTGCTCGGCGATCGCCTGGATCAAGCTCAGCACTCCGTCGATACGCTGGGTGGTGGCGGCGAGGCCCTCGATCTCGGTGATCGAGCGGTCGGTGCGTACACCGGCCTGATCGACGGCGCCGGACGACTGCTTGACCTGGCGGCCGATCTCCTCGACCGAGGCGGAGAGTTCTTCGGCCGCGCCCGCCACCGCGGAGACGTTGCTCGAAGCCTGTTCGGTGGCGCCTGCCGCCGCCACCGCGCGGCCGCTGGCGTCCGACGCGACGGTTGCGATGGTCTGAGCGGTTTGACGCATCGTCGCAGCGTTGTCATGCACCGCGCGGAGCACCTCGCCGATCGTGCCACGGAACGCTTCGACGAAGGTCTCGATATGCCGGCCGCGCGCGTCGCGCGCCTCGGACTCCTCTACGACCTGCGCGTTCAGGCTGCGATTGCGGTCCATCGCGTCCTGGAAGACCTTGATGGCGCGTGCCAGTGCGCCGATCTCGTCGCTGCGCCCGACATGCGGTACTTCGACATGGTCGGTGCCCTCGGCGACGCGCTTGATCGTCGTGGTGATCTGCGACAGCGGCCGGGCCACCGAGCGGGCGATGATCAGCACGCCGAGTACCACCACAATCAAGGCCGCGGCGCCGAGGCCGGTCAGCACCAGTGCCATCGTGCGGTTGGTGTCGGTCTCCCGCGCCAGCTTCTTGCTGCGCTCGGCATAGACCTTGGAGAGCGCCTCGAGATCCTTGTTGAGCGCGGTGCGCACGTCGCGGTTGGCGTCGTTGTCGCCCCACTCCCGCCCGGCTGCGGCGCCGATCTCGATGCCGCGGCGTACCAGCTCTTTGCGGAAATCGATGAACTGCTCGATGCGCTTCTTGAACACCGCGAACTGGGCGGCGTCGTCGGCCTGCACCAGCGTTTCCCAGTTCTTGACCACGCCGAGAATGCGTTCGTTGAACGCCAGCAGCCCGTCGCCGTATTTCTTCACCGCTGCCGGATCAGTCGACATGTAGATGCCGCGGGATTCCATCACCACGGCGTAGACCAGTGAATTGACCCGCTCGACATTGAGTGCGGCACGGCTTGCGAGGTCGACGGCCTCGGTCAGCTCGGCATTGCGCCGCGCATTGTATTCGGACAGGAAGGTGATGGCCGCGGTCAGCGCCGCAATCAGCGCAAACGTCGAGTACAGCCTGGCAGCAAGCGAGAATCGGGATGCCATTGGAGGCCGGGACATGGAGATGGGCTGTCTCTTATACACATCTGACGCTGCCGACGACCATGG